>CAZMJK010000060.1:7567-9077 GCA_964566555.1 uncultured Bifidobacterium sp.
GCATCGGAGCGGTTGCGCTCGTCGCACGATCGTTCCGAAGTTCAACGCCACGGCACGACCGTCGTACCTCGTTGATCGCGCTACTCGTTGCTCTCGTGTGCTGGATCCCCCCGATGATCGAGCAAGCCACGAACTCACCCGGAAACATGCGCCTGATCCTTGATTTCCTTCGCAACCCGCCGCTCGAGACAACGGGGTTCGCGACGGGGCTGCAGATCACCTTCCGATTCCTCTCGATTCCCGGCAACTGGGTGCGGGGAGTGGAACCAACGTTCATCAACGCGTCCATCGACACGTCCGGTTGGGCGATCCCGTGGGCTCTCATCGCCCTCACCGTCGCGCTCTGGTGGGCCTGGCGGAAACGCTGGACTGCCGAAGTGGCGTTGTGTGGTGTCGTCGCCGCACTCGTCGTCGTCAGCGCCATCGCGGCGTCGCGCATCGTAGGCACACCCCTTCCCTATCTCCTCCGCTGGATGTGGGCGGTGGCGGCATTGACATGGCTCGCCGCCGCCGCAGTCGCACTACGCCAACTCGCCTGCACCACCTTCGGGCGACGCCATGCAACGAATGCCGTCGCCATCGCCACGATCGTCGCGCTGGTCGTCTTGATTGGACGCGGGGTGAATCTCACACCGCTCCGACTCTCCGATAGTTGGACTCGCGCCATCGCTGCACTCACGCCGCCGACCCTCGCCGCCGTTGCCGAAGCACCCGGTCCCATCTATCTCGCCGACGGCTACGGCCTCGACGGGTCAGCCGGACTCGATCTTCTCGCTCATGCCGAAGCCGCGGGATTCGACGTCCGCCGCGGGCCGGCGTGGGCGTACATCTACGGCGACAAACGAACGATCGAACGCTCGGCGGCAGCGTCGGAACTTCTCTTCCTCACCGGTTCGACGCGACTGCGATTCGAGGAGGATCCCGCATTCCGCAAAGTCGCCACCTTCGACCCACTCACTCCCGACGAACGAGCAGAGTTCGACGCGATCGTTCTCCGACACACCGGAACGTTCGATTCCGCCACATTCCTTTCTCCGGCCGACGAGGCCCTCGCCCGTGAAGAGGTGTTACGGCAGTGGACGACAACCGAATTGTCCAGCCCCACCCCGAGCGCCGACTTCAAGACCTACATGGATCTCCTCCTCAAGGGTGAAGTGGTCTCGGTCTTCGTTTCCAACGGTCCCCCGCGCTGACCACCGGCGACGTGCTCGCCGGAGTTTCGCCACTCACGGAACTAGCATCGGCACGTCGTGACCACCGCCTCCTCCCCCATTCGACCGAGTCGTCGAAGCCTGCGACTTCGTGCTCGACTCGCCGTGGCAGCCGGACGCGCGGTGGCGTGGATGTCGCGCCGGATTCGATTCGGGACCGGCTCGGTGATCGGCGGTCGCGTCTCGCTCGCGATCGACCCACGCCTGCTCTCTGCACTCACTGCCGAACGCGATGTCGTGATCGTGAGCGCGACGAACGGCAAGACGACCACGACGAAACTCCCCTCCAGTGCACTCGG
>CAZMJK010000061.1:0-2654 GCA_964566555.1 uncultured Bifidobacterium sp.
AGTTCGGGCATCCTCTTCAACCACGAGAGCCCCCGCCGTGGTCTCGAATTCGTGACGCGCAAGATCGCCCACGGTGTCGCCCGCATCAAGCTCGGCCTCGACACGGAACTCCGTCTCGGCAATCTCGATGCCCAACGAGACTGGGGTTTCGCCGGCGACTACGTCGAGGCGATGTGGCTCATGCTGCAACAGGACGAGCCCGGTGACTTCGTGATCTCCACCGATGAGACGCACTCGGTCCGTGAGTTCTGTGAGATCGCATTTTCTCGAGTGGGCCTCAACTGGCAGGACCACGTCGTGATCGACGAACGATTCTTCCGACCGGCGGAGGTCGATCTCCTGGTTGGCGATGCCACCCACGCACGAACCGTCCTCGGGTGGACACCGAAGACCGCATTCGCCGAACTCGTGCACATGATGGTCGATGCCGATCTCGAGACCGTCGCTCGATTCCAGCGCGACAACGCGTAATCATCATGATCACCGTCATCGCCGGTGGCGTTGGCGCCGCTCGCATGTTGCGAGCCATCCTCCAAGTCGTCGACGGCTCCGAAGTCATCGCCATCGTCAATGTCGGCGACGATCTCGAACTCCACGGGCTGCACATCTCCCCCGATATCGACACCGTCACCTACACGTTGGCATCGGCCATAAATCCCGAAACAGGGTGGGGCCTCTCCGGCGAGACGTGGCAAGCGCGATCGATGCTCGAGTTCTATGGCGGACAGCATTGGTTCGGTCTCGGAGACCGGGATCTCGGAACACACCTGTACCGCACCCAACGTCTCGCCGAGGGTGCGGACCTCGCCGCCGTCACCAACGAGATCGTTGCGGCGTGGGGACTGACACTGTCGGTGCTCCCCGTCACCTGCGATCGCCTCCGCACCATGGTGACATTGGCCGAAGACGACTCCGACGAGGTGACGCCCCCTCGGCTTCGCGCTGGCGCCGAGATCAGTTTCCAGGAGTACTTCGTTCGCCGACGACATTCGGTTCCAGTCTCGGCCATTCGTTTCGACGGAGCCGAGGCGAGTACGCCGACCGACGGAGTCATCGCCTCGATCGGCGAAGCAGAGACGATCGTGATCGCCCCGTCGAACCCCCTCGTGTCGATCGCGCCCGTACTCGCCGTGCCCGGGGTTCGCGATGCCCTCGCCGACAATCGCGACCGAGTTGTCGCTGTCTCACCGCTCATCGCCGGATCAGCCCTCAAAGGGCCGGCCGACCGGATGATGACCGAACTGGGCCACGATGCATCCGTCGCCGGTATCGCTGCCCTCTACCGCGAGATCGCTTCGACGTTGGTGATCGACGAAGCCGACGTCGAACGTCGCGTCGATGTCGAGTCCCTCGGTCTGACATGCATCGCCACGAGGACCATTATGAACGAACCCGGCGTCTCCGAGTCGCTCGCCCGGGTGGTACTCGAGGGAGTTCGACGATGAGTCGTCTTGAGATCTTCGGCATCGAGGGAATCGGTGAGATCCGACCCGGCGACGACCTTGCCTCGATCATCCACACTGCGGCCTCGCTCTCCCCCTCCACCACACTCGCCGACGGCGACGTCGTGATCGTGACCCAGAAGATCGTCTCGAAAGCCGAGGATCGCCTCGTCCCCATCGATCCCGACGATCCGCTCAGCCATAAGCCACTCGTCGAACGCGAATCGGTCCGGATTCTCCGTCGTCGCGGCGAACTGATCATCAGCGAGACCGAGCACGGATTCGTGTGCGCCAACGCCGGGATCGATCTTTCGAATGTCGAAAAGGGGTGGGCGGCGCTCCTCCCCGTCGACTCCGATCGCTCTGCACGGCGAATTCGCGACGGGCTCCGACATCGATTCGGCGTGGAGACCGGAGTGATCGTGTCCGACACATTCGGTCGACCGTGGCGACGAGGCGTGACCGATGTGGCGATCGGCTGCGCCGGCGTCGCTGGCATCGTCGACCTGCGCGGTACACCCGATGCCCTCGGCCGGGAGATGCAGGTGACCGAGGTCGCGGTCGTCGACGAACTCGCTGCCGCCCCCGAGCTGGTCATGGGCAAGTCCACCAATATTCCGGTGGCCGTCATCCGCGGTGTCACGGCGTCGTGGCTACGCGATGGGAGCGTCGCCGATGAACTCATCCGCTCCCCCAAAGACGACCTCTTCCGATGACGAAACGGAGTCAACGGTGACCCCTCCCCACCACGTGCCGCTCGACGACCCGCCTCCGGCAGCGCCCGCTCCACCCGCCTCGTTCGCGCTGGCCGCTCCACGCCCGAACGGCCTCGCTCCCGACTTCAGCGTCGTTCCCCTCGCCTTCCAGTCCCGGGTGGCGATGACGGTGTCGTGCACCGATGCCGATGGGCTCCCCCGCGTGCCCAATGCCGGCGAGGTCATCGACCATGACGCAGGACGAGTTCAGGTGATGCATAACGGCGTCCTCGTCGAAGAGGGCTGCTACTACGGCACCATCTCGGGCGAGATCATCCGCTGTCTTCGCGGGGTGCACGAACCGCAAGAAGAAGTGGTCTTCGCCGCCCTTCTCGATCGACTCGCGGCAACCTCCACCGGCGAGGACCCGCCCTCGATGATCGAACTCGGGAGTTTTTGGGCGTATTACAGCCTCTGGTTCCTCAACAGTTTTCCTCATGGACGGTCGATCTGTCTC
>CAZMJK010000061.1:2664-3144 GCA_964566555.1 uncultured Bifidobacterium sp.
ATCATCTCGAGGTCGGCAAGCGGAACTTCGCGCTCAATGGCCGAACGGGGACGTTCCTCAACGCAGTCGTCGGCGAAACGGGTGGTGACATCGTTTCGTTCAAGACCGAGACGAGCAATGGACCCGTCGATCTGGTCTCCCACTCACTCGACTCGCTATTGAGCGCATGCGAACTCGACCACGTCGACATCCTGCTGTCGGACGTACAGGGAGGAGAGGTCCCCTTCCTCCTCGGAGCGAGTGAGCGCCTTCGTCGAGGATCTGTGCGCTTTCTCGTCGTGAGCACCCACGACCTCTCGATCACGGGAAGCGCAACCACTCACCAACAAGTCCGCGACATCCTGCTGTGGTCGGGCGCCCACATCATCGCCGAACACTCGATCTCGGAGTCGTTCAGCGGCGATGGACTCATCGTCGCATCGTTCGATTCGCGAGACCGCGACTTCACCGTCGATGTCTCCCACAACCGGAGTCGCACAT
>CAZMJK010000061.1:3154-9055 GCA_964566555.1 uncultured Bifidobacterium sp.
GTCTCGAGGACTACCGACTCCAACTGCACGAAGCCCGCACGAGGCTCGACGCCATCGAATCCACACTGCCGTTTCGCGTGCGACGGAAACTCCTAAACATCTGGACGGCGCTGCGCAGCTGATATCGGCGCTCAGGACTGGGCGCGGAACCAGTCGAGCGTCGATTGCGCTCCGACTTCGAGCGAGGTCCCCGGCACCCAACCGAGTTGTTCTCCGGCAAAGGCGGGATTGAGCGAGGACCGCTGGAGTTCACCGGTTCGACGGGGTGCGTAGACCGCATCACTGGCCACCCCGGCGGCATCGGCCATCGCCCGGTACAGCGAGTTGACCGACGTCTCGACACCGGTGCCGACATTGCAGAGAACGCCGTCACCGCGCGTCGCCGCACGAACAAAAGCGTCGACGACATCGTCGACGAAGACGAAGTCCCTCGTCTGTTCCCCGTCGCCGAAGATCCGACATTCCTCGCCAGCGAGAAGTTTGCCGGCGAAGATCGCAACAACCCCAGCCTCACCGTGAGGATCCTGTCGAGGCACGTCGACGTTGGCGAGAGCAAGCGACGTGTAATTGAGGCCGTGCAGGAATCGAAAGGCGAAGAGGTAGTCGTCGATCACCTTCTTGGCCACGCCGTAGGGAGAAATCGGATGCTGCGAATGGGATTCGTCGACCGGAAGGTCCGCCGGTGCCGGATCTCCGTAGATCGTGCCGCCGCTCGACGCCACCACGACCTTCCTCGCCCCTGCGGCCCTCGCCGCCTCGATGACGTTGAGGCCACCGAGAACATTCACGTCGGCGTCGAAGAGCGGACGTTCGACCGATACACGAACATCGGCCTGAGCGGCGAGATGGAAGACCACTTCCGGCTGGGCCTGGCTCATCACGGTGTGAATCTCGGGTGAGCGAACATCGAGCTCAATGAAACTGAAGCGCTCACCGGCCTCGGCAGCGCGATCCAGATTCGAACGACGACCGGTGGCCAGATTGTCGATCACGGTGACGGCATGACCCTCACCGAGGAGACGATCGACGAGCGTCGAGCCGATGAAACCAGCTCCACCAGTCACCACAGCGCGCATCAGCTCTCACCTTCCGGAATCCGGGTTCCACTGAAGTTGGATCGTGCCGGCACCTCAATGCCCGCACCAATGACGGAGATCTCACGAACGAGCGAATCGGGACCGATACGCGCATCGGTGGCGATGATCGAATCATGGACACGAACGCCGGGTCCGATCGTGGCTCCGTTCATCACCACTGAGTTTCGGATCACCGCTCCGTCTCCGACGACGACGTGGGAGCCGAGGACCGAGTTCTCAACGATTGCCGAGGCGTCGATGGTGCTCGAGGCGTCGATCCCCGTCTCGGAACTGCGGGTCCCATCGATGAGATCGAGTTGACTCCGGAGATAGGTCTCGGGAGTTCCTGCATCGATCCAATAGGCATCGCTCTGGAGGGCGAAGAGGCCACCGGCGTCAACCATCTGCGGAAAGGTCTCGCGCTCGATCGATACTTTGCGACCTTCATCGATCCGGTCGAGAACGGACGGCTCGAGCACGTAGGTGCCCGCATTGATCCAATTCGTGGGCGCCGTTCCTGGGGCCGGCTTCTCGACGAACGCTACGACGCGACCCTCGTCATCGATCGGGACGACCCCGTAGCGGGAAGGATCATCAACCGGTGTGAGCGCGATCGTGCCCTCGGCGCCGTGTCCGTTATGGAACTCCCAGAGTGCGGAGATATCGAGATCGGTCAGGACATCACCATTCACCACGATGAAGGTGTCTTCGATACCCGCCGAGCGAGCCGCGAATCGAACGGCCCCGGCCGTATCCAAGGGCTCGGGTTCCACCGCATAATGCAATGCCACCCCGGCACAGACACCTTCGGGGTACGCGTCGATGAACGCGTCGGGTCGGTACCCAAGGGACAGCACTGCTTCGGTCACACCGTGGGCGCCGAGCGTCGCCACTACTCGCTCGATCATCGGAACTCCCACGATCGGCAGCATCTGCTTGGGCAGGTCGGTCGTCAATGGACGAAGCCGCGTACCGAAACCACCGACGAGGACGACGGCCTTCACTGGTTCGCCGCGGCGGTGGTGGGAACAGTTGTCGATGTTGCCGACTCCCCGCCGGCCGCCACGGTGGTCACGGTGGAATCGGTCGCCGGCACTGCGGTCGTGGTCGCCGTGGTGGGGTCGATCGTGATCTTGGGCGCGCTCTTCGGTTGTCGCGCGATCGCGACGACGATCACACCAACCACGATCGCCGCGGCCACTGCGATCGGGAACGCCAATCGACGCTTCGGACGCTGCTCGGTGTGGCCACCCTCTCGGGCCAAACGAGCCGCCTTCTTGGCCTGAGACGCTTTACCCATAGTCGACTGATGTTAGCGGCCGAGACCTCGAGCCAAGGTCAGCACGACGTCACCGCCGGTGGCGCCGTCGTCCCACGAGTTCGACGAAGAGTTGCTCGTACGACTCCGCGACGGCCGCGGGTGATGCCCACCGTTCCACGAACAATCGACCTGCCGCCCCCATGCGCTCGGCCCCCTCGCGGTCGTCGAGCACCCGACTGAGTGCCTCGATGAATGCGGATGCATCGTCGGGAGGAACGGCAAGACCTGCTCCGGCTCGTTCGATCGTCCGTTGTACCTCGGTCCCAACATCGACGCTGGCGACGATGGGCCGGCCCGCAGCCAAGATCGAGTAGAGCTTCGATGGAACGCTCGATGCGGCGAGACCGGTTCGCAAAGGAACGACGTGCACGTCACCCGCGGCCAACACCTCGGGAAGTCGAGCAATTGGTTGCATGTCGATGAACCGAACATTGGTGAGGTCAGCCGCGTCACGTTGGAGATCGATCCTGGCCGAACCTCCACCGTTGATCACGAACACCACATCGGGTCGGGAGCGTTCGAACGCACGTGCCGCGGCGAGGACAAGATCGAGTGATTGCGAGAATCCGACATTGCCCGCGTACATCACCACGGTCTTCCCGATCAGGCCGTACTCCTCGCGATAGGAGTTCTCTCGTGCAGCGGGCCGAATGGCCACAGTATCGACGAAGTTCGGGATCACTCGGACCTTCTCCGCCTGCCGCTGCGCCGCGTCGGGCTCGAGTCCCGATGTGATCTTCGATCGCACGTTGTCGGCGAGATCATCGGAAAGGACGGTCACGGCGTCGGACATGCGATAGCTCACTCGTTCGAGCCATCGTGCCCCCCGAATGACCTTGTCACCGGTCAGCAAACCGAGTTCGATGGCGACATCGGGGAAGACATCCTGGATGTTGAAGACCAGCGGCGCGCGCCGAACCGTCGCGGCGATACGTCCCGCCATTCCCAATGTGAGTGGCGGAGACATCGCCAGCACCGCATCGGGACGCACCCGACTCGTCGAGCCCACCACGGTGGCCAGCGCGGTGAATCCCCCAAAGGCGAGGGCTCGGGCAGGGATGTTGCGCTTGTCGGTCGGAAACGGATGGACACGACTCAGGCGTCCCCAGTCGGTCTTCTCGGTTCGAACGAGTTGGCCGTCCCAGCCGGGTTCGATCGCGTGACGCTGGTACCACGGAAGCGAGGTGACGACGTGCAGGCGATGTCCTCGGTCGATCAACTCATGGGCGATCCGCGACATGACGACCCCGGTGGGTGCGAGGTCGGGATCGAAGTGGGGGCAGATGACGAGAAGATTCACCGGAACTCACGGTAGACCGAGTGAAGCGCGTCGGCTGACGTCGTCCACGCGAACTGACCGACCCGTTCGAACCCGTCGCGCGCGAGCGCAGTCCGTTGTGCCGAATCACCGATGAGTGCGTCGATGGTTGCCGCCCATCCGGCGATATCGGTCGGATCGAGAATGATGCCGGCCGACCCGAGAACCTCGGGAAGTGCCCCCACCGAACTCGCCACCACCGGGCAACCACGTGACATCGCCTCGAGGACCGGCACGCCGAAACCCTCGTACAACGACGGAAACGCCATCACGGTTGCATTGCGATAGAGCAAGTCCAGGTCCGACTCGGGAATCCGGCCAGTGCGGACCACAGCGTCGGTGACTCCGTACGCCGCGATCGCCGACTTCACGGCGGCCTCGTTCGAACCGCTTCCGCCCGTGAGTACGAGTCGCACCTCGGGACGGCGTTCCAGCACCTCGGCGAACGCTGCGATCAGCACGGGATGGTTCTTGTGCGGATAGGTGATGGCGGGATACAGCACGTACGGGTGGTTCGTCAGTTTCAATTCGGCCAACAGACGTGCCAAGCGATCACGGTCGAATGACGCGCCCGGATCAGCGACACCGCACGGCACCAGCCTGATTCGAGCTTCATCGACTCCGGCTCGTTCGACGACATCATTCGCCACGAAACCCGAAAGGCAGATCACTCGATCTGCGTTCCGCAGCGATCGCGGAGCCATCGCCCGGATGTAGGTGCGCTTGATCACCCCAAAGCGCTCAGGATTGGTGAGTGGTTGAAGGTCGTGCATCGTCACGATGCCTGGGACCGTCCGAACAATCGGCATCGTGCCACCCGCGTGATGCAGCATCGACAATCGATCGAGGCGCGAGCGCAGCGCGAGCCAACTCGATTCGAACACCACTCGAAGCACTCGCGAGCGACCCGAGATCGGCGCGGTTCGTGTCGTGAACCGTTCAACGAGTTCCGGATAGGCCTGCACAAAGCGTCGATTCACATAGAGCACGACGTCGAGATCTGGAGAGTCCACAGCGGCGAACGCCGAGAGCAGTCGAACGGTGTACTCCTCGCTCCCCCCGACTTCGCCGGGGACGAGCCAGAGCAGGTTCACGCCGATGCGGCTGCGCTGAGCGCTCATGCCACTGCCTCGTCGTAGACGCGCTGCAACGACAACGCCGTGCGTTCCCACGAGAAGTCCGATCTCGCCCGCTCGAGACCGGCGAGTCCCAATCGCGCTCGCTCGTCGTCGTCAGAGAGGAGCCGGTCGATGGCCCGAGGCAATTGCACGACATCGTCAGGGTCGACGACGACCCCACATTCACCCACCACTTCCTCGGTCGATGTACCTGCGGAGGTGATGACGGCGGTCCCCTGCGCCATCGCCTCGAGAACAGGGAGCCCGAAGCCTTCTTGACGACTCGGGAAGCAGAACACCTCGGCCTCTGCCTGCAGGGCGGCAAGAGTGACCGGGTCGACGAATCCCACTCGATGAACCCGGGTGCCCAATCTCGCAATGTGCTGTTCGAGGTCCTCACGCCATCCGTCGGGCCCGGCGAGAACGAGCGTGACCTCCGGGTCCTGCACCCCCTCGAACGCGGCGAGAAGGGTGGGCAGGTTCTTCCGTGGCTCGATCGTCCCAGCCCAGAGGATGAAGCGACCCTTGATGCCGAACCGGGCACGCATGCCGGACCGCTCCGACTCGGTTGCCACTCGCGCATCGACACCCCAGGGGACGAGACGGAGCCTCGAAGGATCGAAACCGTGATCGATGCAGTCGTCGAGCGTTGCTTGGGAGGGGCAGATCACGATCCGTGCATCACGTTTGGCGAGTTCGATCGCCCGATGGAAGAACGACACCCCTCGACGAGTGAACTGACTCGGATCGCGCAGGAACGCGAGGTCGTGCACGGTGACGACGATGGGGGCAGTGGCCGGAGGCATCGCCATCCCCGTGGCGTGGATGACATCGACGGCTCCAGTGGCTCGCTCCACCCGCGGCCATCGAAGGCGATGCCATGCCTCGTAGAGCGCCAGACGAGGCAGCTTCAGTTGCGCGACCGCGATTGAAGGAGACCATGGCGCGGGCGGCGCCGATCGGTGTCTGGCACTCACCCCGATCAGATCCAAATCGGTCCAACGCTGGAGGGCGGTGACGCTTCCCAGCGCCGCGCCCGCCGTACCACCGGGAACGGCGTGCCAGCAC
>CAZMJK010000062.1:0-9046 GCA_964566555.1 uncultured Bifidobacterium sp.
GATCCCCAGCGTCATGAGGTCGGAACCCGGGCGGAACGGGTCATCGACGATCACCGGCCACCCTCCACCTGCGACGGGAATTCCTCCCACCCGCAGATCGCCGCCGAACTCCACACAGACGCCGTCGACCCCGACGGCCTGGATCTCCTCAAACACGAGGTCGACGGCCCGGCCCTTCCCGATCCCCCCGAGATCGAAGGCGACGCCGGGAGGGGTCTGAATGATGCGGGCCCGAGGATCGAGGCTGATGTCATCGAGACTCGCGATCGATGCCGCCACCGGGACCGATGACACCACGTCGTCACCGCCGAGTTCCTCGAACGATCGGTCGTAGCCGGAGGACATGAGCGCCTCGAGCATCGTTGGATCGAAATAGCCGCGCGTCGCTCGCCACGCATCGACTGCCAGCGCCACGAGATCGAACGTTTCCGCGCTCACGAAAACCGGTGCACCTGCATGTGCATTCAGTTGCGAGAGTTCGCTGTCGGCGATGAACCGCGACCACCGTCGTTCGAGGTCGCGCATTCGATCCTCGACACGATCCAGAATGACTTGTGATCGTTCCATTTCGACGAGGACGCGCACCGTGCACTCGCTTCCCATCGCGCGGAACGAGCGGAGAACTTCGACCGCATCGACCATGGACGGAATCAGGAGGCTCGGGTTCGCACCGGCGGCACGGTCACCACAGGGGCAGGGGCAACCGTGGTGACCGGAGCCGCCGTGGTCGGCGGCGATGTCACCGGAGCACTCGGAGGTGCCGCAACCGAAGCCGAAGGCGTGGCCGCAACCGGCGCGCTCGGCGAGGCCGTTGCGGACGGAGCGACTGATGCGGACCCCGACCCAAGACGCCCGCCAGAACTCGCCACCGAACTCGCAGTGACGGTGGACGGTGTCTGCGGCGGCGCCCCCGCGACGACGGCCGCGGTTCCCTCGGCTGCCGCTCCCACCCCGAGGGACTCGACGCCCGATGGTGCACTCGCTGCGCCGGTCACGGTCAGTTCGACGGTGGCGGGATCTGTCGACACCGGCGCTGGAGCACTCAATGCCAACGCCGCGATGATGGAGGTGGTCGCTGCCAGGCTGATACCGGCGGCGAACGCACGAGACGCCGGGGCGACGGATCGCTTCTGTCGACCCGTCGACGGTTGCTCGCCCGGCGTAGGCGGAGACTGACCGGCAAGCGCGGCACGAGCGGCGGCGGGAACGCGATCAGTCATCGTCGTCCTCACGCTCATCGTCGTCTTCGTCACTGTGGTGTTGATCGTTGCGCTCAGGTGATCGGCGAGTGGTCGTCGTGGGAGTCGAGGCGGGTGGGCGCGCTGGCGTCGTCACCGTGCTGGTTCGGGCCGTCGTGGGCGTGGTGCCGCCCGGTGACGGCGCGGCCGATTGGCCATTGACCGCCATCGACGAGACGTCGGCGCCGGCGACCGCAGAACCCGACGAGGCCGAATTCGACGCCGGGCCTGCACCACCTGCGGGCGCCGGAACCCCGACGACCGCGCCCGGGACACCCGGATCACTCCCCACGACGGCCGTTTCGGCCGAGGCACTCGCCGTTGTCGCAGCGCGGGCTCCGCTCGGCTGTGCAAGCTCGGCGACGTTGGCCATGCTCAACTGGCCCGCCGACTTGGACGCACCGACATTGAGCACTCCGACGTTCGCCGCCACGGCGCCGCCCGCCGCGGTCACGATGATCGCCGCTGCGCCGGCGACGGTGAGGGCCAAGTGCCGATTCATGGATCAGACCGTAGAGACTCGCAACCCAGTCACACCCTCGCGAAAGGTAAAGAAACGGCAAAGTCCGCCGGAAAAAGGTCCCGAATTCCGCGGAACGAGCCCGTTCAACCGGATTCCACTCCCCCCGCGTGACACCCTTGCACCGTGAATGTCCTGATCATCGAGGATGACGACGCGATCGCCGAACCACTCGTGCGAGGGCTCGAACGCCAAGGTTTCCTCACGCAGCGAGCATCCACGGGCATCGACGGTGTCCACCTCTTCACTGCGAACTCCAGCATCGACGTCGTGCTCCTCGATCTAGGCCTGCCCGATATCGACGGCTACGAAGTGTGCCGCCGACTCCGTTCCACGTCGACGACACCGATCATCATCTTGACCGCGCGTGGCGACGAGATCGATCGCGTCCTCGGACTGGAGCTCGGTGCCGACGACTACGTCGTGAAGCCGTTCGGGTTCCGCGAACTCATTGCTCGCATCAATGCGGTCACCCGCCGTGCGCAGCAGCACGGATCGCCCGGGGGTGACGTAGTGCACCTCGCGGGTGAGGTCGTCCTCGACACCCGCGCGCGACGGGTCACCGTGGGAGGCGACGAGGTCCAGTTGACGCGCAAGGAATTCGATCTCCTCGCACTTCTCGCCAGCGATCCCGGCGCCACCCAGACTCGGGATTCGATCCTCGAGAACGTGTGGGACGCTCATTGGTACGGACCAACCAAAACCCTTGACGTCCACGTGGCGTCGCTGCGGAAGAAGATCGGCGATCCGACCCTCATCGAGACGGTTCGCGGTGTGGGATTCCGTCTTCGCACCACGAGTGGATCCGAGCCCTCGTCGTGACCCGGCGCTTGCTCGCCACCTACCTGTTGCTCACCGTGGTCGTTCTTGCCGCGCTCGGAGTTCCCCTTGCGCTTGGGTATCGTGATCAACAGGTAGACAAACTGAAGGCCGGAATCGAACGCGATGCCTTCGTCTTGTCGTCGTTCCTCTCGAAGTCCTTCCTCGACGAAACTCCCATCGATTACGCGACCGTCGTCGCCAACTACACCGCGGCCACTGGCGGTCGAGTGGTGATCGTCGACTCGAACGGTGATGTCCTCGCCGATTCCGAACCGACCATCGCCGGACAGCGGAACTTCCTTTCCCGGCCCGAGATCGCCGACGCGTTGAACAGTCAAATCGCATCGGGCACTCGATTCTCCACGACGCTCGGAACCGGGCTGCTCTACGTGGCAGTGCCGATTGCCGTCGGAGGCAACACCCTCGGTGCCCTGCGAGTGAGTTATTCGACGGACCAAGTCGATGCCAACGTGCGTCGGTACTGGCTCGTACTGCTCGGTGCCGGTCTCATCACCCTTCTCATCGCCACCGCACTGGGGGTCCTGTTGGCCCGTTGGGTGACACGACCGATCGCCGACCTTCGTGACGCTGCTCTCCGAATCGGCGACGGGGATCTCGCCACTCGCGCTGAGTCCACTCGCGGTCCACCGGAGATCCAGGATCTCGCCGCCGCGTTCAACTCCACCGCCGTTCGACTCGAGGAACTCCTCACGGCGCAGGAACAATTCGTGGCCGATGCGTCGCATCAGTTGCGCACGCCGCTCACCGCGCTACGACTTCGGCTCGAGATGCTCGAATTCGACTCCGAAAATGGGACGAGTGAGGACCTCGACGGTGCGCGAAGCGAGGTCCAGCGGATGTCACGGATGGTCGATGGTCTCCTCGCCCTCGCTCGCGCCGAACGCACATCGGCGGCGCGACCGGGGCGACTTGCACTCGACGATGTGCTGAACGAACGAGCCGCCGCATGGCAACTCGTGGCGACGGAGCGCGAGGTTCGAATCGTTGCCGAGCGCGGCGGTCAGAGAGCGTTCTGCAGTGCCGACCTATTGAGTCAAGCTCTCGACAACCTGATCGCGAACGCACTCGAGGTCTCCCCACCCAATTCGACCATCGCCCTTCGCACCGAGGCGGGGACGACTGATGAGGGTTCGACTGTCGCCATCCATGTCGTCGATGAGGGGCCTGGGCTCAGCGATGAACAACGGGAGCGGGCCTTCGATCGCTTCTGGAGGGCGACGACGACACGAGGCGAATTGGGTGGATCCGGCCTTGGTCTGGCCATCGTCAAGAAGTTGGTCGAGTCCGAGGGCGGGAGTGCCGAGTTGCGCACCGGCGCGCGTGGCGGACTCGATGCCGTACTCGTCTACCGGGCATAGGTGGGGTCGCACGACGTCGAACGCAGTCGAATTCCCCCCTTCCGTTCGGCGTGACAGCATGGGAACAACCGATCGTGTCGCAGTGGAGGAAACCCGAATGATCACCACCATCGTCGTGCCACTCGATGGATCAGAACTCTCTCATGGCGCCTTGCCGATCGCGAACGAAATCGCTGGCGCCCTTGACGCGTCGGTGCTCCTTCTCGCTTCGGGGTGGGGCAGCACCGTCGAGGAACTCGAGACGTACCTCACCGAACGGTCCGCCAGCCTCTCCGTACCGTCCTCGATCTCCGTGGTTCCGGACACGTTCCCCGCAACAGCGATCGCCGCAGCGGTGAACGACACGAGTGACGCAATCGTCATGGCCACGCACGGACGCACCGGATTCGGCAAAGCACTGCTGGGTTCGGTCGCCGAGGACGTGCTCAAACGATCCGACCACCCGGTGCTGCTCGTCGGCCCGAAGGCAGCCGGTCCGCACGCGTTCACCGGCGCGACGATGGCAGTGACGACCGATGGCTCTCCCATCTCGGCGATGATCCTGCCCCGAGCTGCTCGCTGGGCCAAGGCCCTCGCCATGGACGTCGTGGTCATCTCGGCCGTTGCCGGTGGCGGAACCCCCCTCGGCGGGGCCGATCCCGAAACTCTCTCGAACGCCGTCGCCTCCGCAGTCTCCTTCTTCGAACGCGAGGGGGTCACGGCGCGTTCCGAAAGCGTGGTCGGCGCCGACGCGGCCGATGCGGTGGCCGACTGGGCCAACGCCAACAACATCGCCATGGTGGCCATGGCGACTCATGGCCGCGGAGGACTCGCCCGCACCGCCCTCGGCAGCACGACGATGCGCACCGTGCACAACTGCGCGTGTCCGGTCCTCGTCCAAAAGCCGGCCGGGTGACGACGAACGTTCTCGACAGATTCACGTAGCCTCACATCCGTGAATGAAGCAGACCTCGCGCTCGCAACCGTCCATCCTGATCGACACCTGAGTTTCGAGGGCGCGTTCAACTTCCGTGACCTCGGTGGCTACACCACCACCGACGGCCGCATGGTGAAATGGCGAACCCTCTTCCGGGCCGACGCCGTCCATCGACTTCCCGACGCGGAACTGGATCAACTCGCCGAGATCGGACTTCGAACCGTGGTCGATCTACGCACCGAGGCCGAGGTCGAGCACGGACACCTCCACGACCCGGGACGAGGAATCACCCACCTCCACCTCGATGTACTCGGCCAAGTCTGGGCGCCACGAGATCTCGATGACGACGCCGATGCCGGCGAGGTCCTTGGTGACCTCTATGTGCAGATGCTCGATATCGGTGCGCCGGCACTCTCGGGAGCGTTCCGCGCGCTTGCCGATGCCAACAACCTTCCGGCGGTCTTCCATTGCGCAGCAGGCAAGGACCGCACCGGGGTGCTCGCCGCCATGATCCTCTCGACCATCGGCGTCGCCGATCACGTGATCGTGGCGGACTATGCGATCTCCGGACGGAACATGAGCGAGTTGATCGAGCGCCTCAAACGCGACCGACCCGAGGCACTCACGGCGATGAGTGACCAACCATCGGCCTACCTCGCCGCTCCCCCCGAAGCGATGGCCCGGCTCCTCGAACACGTCAACGATCGTTTCGGTTCGATGACCGGTTACGTCCAGAGCATCGGTATCGACAGCGACGTCATCGAGGCTCTCGCCGAGAGTCTGCTGCAGTAGGTCGGAACTCCTCGGACTCGGCTGGCGATCGAGTTATCGGCGTTTCCGACTCACGAGAAGCACGGCCACCAGCGCCGCCACTCCGGCAACCACTGCGATCGCAAGTTTCGAACGCGTTCCATCCACCGTTCGCACCACGGGAGTCGCTCCCCAATCGGCGATATCGGACGGTGCACGCGGTGACGTATCGACGAGCACTTCCTCTCCGGCGGTGTCGATGACGACTTCGTCGAGATCCGATCGAACCTCGACGACCGCGTCTCGAGTTGTGACGACGACGTCGTCTCCCGCCGGAGTGATCGCGACATCGGCGTCGGCGGTATGCACGATCGTGGCCCCTCCCGGGGTCACTTCGATGTCGACACCGTCTGGCAGGGTCGTGATGTCGGTGACCGCGTCGAGAAACGCATCGACGGGTGCGGGACGATCGGCGGCCGGCGTCGGTCGATTGCGGGTGCGCTGCGGGTCATAAGCGGGCATCGGTAGCTCCCGAGGGATCGGTGGGAGTCGTCGCAGAGGCGATGACGTCCTGAGACCGTGCCATCTCCGGGACCACGGCATCAAGCAGTGTGTCGAATTCCTGCGCCGCCTCGCTCGCCCCCTGGCGATTCCCCAGCCCGTGGATCGGCAACGACTGGGCCGACGCCTCGGCCACCGCCGCCCGAAGATGGACGGGGGCGAAGACCTGGTCCCCGTACTGGTCGAGCAACATCGTGTGCCAGTAATGGGCGTCGCGGGTTCGGCCCAATCGATTGACGGCGATGCCGGCCACCTGCGGGCGACCACCACGTCGAGCGGCGATGCGCGAGATCGTGAGTTGCACATTGGCAACGCCATCGGATGCCCACGCACCGGGTTCGGTGACGATCAACGCGCGATCAGCAGCGAACAGGCCGTTGATGGTGAGAAGGCCGAGCGACGGCGGGCAGTCGATCACGACGAGGTCGTAGCCGTTCCCCTCGAGCGCGAGTTGCAGTCGGTCCTGGGCGCCCACGGGGTCGTTGGCCAACTGCGGTTCACGAGTCGAAAGCGCTGGCGTACTCGCCAGGACCTCCGGGGCGATGCCCCCATCGAGCACCCACGCGGTCGGCAGAGCGAGGGATCGCGCTGCTCCCGGGCGATCGGATTCCAACGCGGCATCCACCGTGGTCGTCGGCTCCCAGATCCCGAGTCCCGACGTGGCATTGGCCTGCGGATCAAGGTCGACCACGAGGACGGTCTTGCCCCGTTGGGCGGCGGCAGAGGCGAGCCCGAGGGTGACCGTGGTCTTCCCCACGCCGCCCTTCTGATTCACGACAGCAACGATCGGCATGGCCCAACGCTACGCGGGGCACCACCGGAAGCGAGCGATACCGCTGGGAAAAACTCCTGTTCAACGGAATAACGAAGCCGATTTCGGTGCTGCACGGCCTCATGACCATCACCGAAGGCCAGCCGGTTCCCGAGTTCTCGCTCCCCGATCAGGACGGCACCACCGTGTCCTCCTCGGAACTTCGTGGCAATTGGGCCGTCGTCTACTTCTATCCGAAGGACGACACGCCGGGCTGCACTGCCGAATCATGTTCCTTCCGCGACAACTTCGAAGCCTTCACCGATGTCGGGGCGCGGGTGATCGGCATCAGTTCCGATTCGGTCGACTCCCACAGGGCGTTCGCGCAGAAACACAATCTCCCCTTCACGCTGCTGGCCGACACATCTGGTGACGTTCGGAAACGCTTCGGTGTGGGCAAGACTCTCGGTCTCCTCCCAGGACGGGTCACCTATGTGATCGATCCCGAGGGCATCGTGCGCAAGGTGTTCTCGTCGCAGTTCAAGCCCAAGAAGCACATCGACGAGGCCCTCGCGGTCATCGGACGTTCCTGATCGATCACACCGTCACATAGCGCGTGGGGTCGCTCACGCCGGCTTCGAAGAACCCACGAGACCGAAGAAGACACGCATCGCATGCTCCGCATGCACGGCCATCGGCGTCCGGGTCATAGCACGAGAGCGTTTCGGCGTAGTCCACTCCGAGGGCCATTCCCCACTCGATGATCTGGGCTTTCGTGAGGTCGATCAGCGGTGTTCGTATCCGCAGTCGCCCACCTTCGACACCGTCACGCGTCGCGAGATTCGCCATCGTCTCGAATGCACCGATGAATTCGGGCCGACAGTCGGGATAGCCCGAGTAGTCGACGGCGTTGACGCCGATGTACACGTCATGAGCACCACGGGTTTCGGCCACCGCAAGTGCGAAGCTCAGGAAGATCGTGTTGCGAGCCGGAACATAAGTCACTGGAATCGAGTCATCGGAGAGTTCATCGGCCGAACCGTGCTTGGGAATGGCGATCGACTCGTCGACAAGCGCAGACCCTCCGAACGCAGCCAGATCAATATCGGCGATGACGTGTTCCACGCCCGAGCGACGGGCGATCGCTGCTGCACAGTCGAGTTCATTGGTATGACGCTGCCCATAGCGAAAACTCAACGCGATCGGGGTGAAACCCTCGTCCCGTGCGATGGCGAGGCACGTCGTGGAATCGAGTCCTCCCGAGAACAACACGATGGCGGTGGGACGGGTCACAGAACGCCGTCCCAGAGTCGACGTTCACTCCCCATGGGGTCGGAGAGTTCCTCGCACTCGATGTCGAATCGGTAGGTGAGCCGCGACTCGCTGTCCCACGCGGGCCACCCCGGATCGCCCGTCCGCGCGAAGGACAACCATGCGTCCTGCATCGTCGCCGAGAGCGCGTGCAACTCATCGCCCACTGGTCCGCCGAGGAACAGCTCGGCTCCTGAGTTCCCGAGTACCCCGAAGACGAATGGGATCTCCAGCGCATGACACGACTTCACCACTCCTCCGAACGCCGGTGTCGCCCAGGTGAAGAGGTACTGCCAAGTCGAGGACGTCGCAGCTTCCCTCGCCTCGACCAGCCGAATCGCCGGGATGCGGAACGTTGCGTCGGTGAGCACGGCGTTCCAGAGATCGTCGGGACTGGCCCCCGGACGCTCAGCCGCATAGGTGTCGCGAACACGGTGCCCCGATCCGAAGATCCGCTCGAGTCGTTCGAGCAACTTGGGATCATCAAGGCCACCAGGGCTCATCAACGCGAACAGATTCCACTCATCGAGATTGGTGCCGGTCATGAACGGGACGTCGGCGGCGCTTCCATTCGCAACGGCGTGGAGCGGATTCACCGGAAGGTGAACGCCGTCGACCACTGGCTGGAAGGCCATCGCCAATGCGATACCGGTGGGACCACCGAGACCTGAAGGATCGTCATACAACTTGGCCTCGACCTTGGTCGCCGCGACGGCGATGTCGTCGGCGGAGGCGGTCAAGAGCCCATCGAGATCCTTGACGCCCAGCTTCTCCATGAATTGTTGGGTCATCGCCGCG
>CAZMJK010000063.1:0-9021 GCA_964566555.1 uncultured Bifidobacterium sp.
CCCGAGCACCTGCTCAAGCGCTCCAAAGACCGTCGAGCGTCGCTCGATGGCGGAACCCCTGCACCGGCCACCGATGCCGCTCCAGCGGCCGAGAGCGCTGCCGTCGAGAAGGCGGCGCCCGCCGCAGCGGCGCCCGCGGCGGTCACGCCTGCTGCAGCGCCGGAACCGGTTCCCCCGTATGTGGAAGCGGCGATCAAGCGCAAGAAGATCCCGTTCTGGGCCATGCCGGTGCTCGCATTCCTCCCACTATGGGCGGTCATCTACATCGGTGGCCTCTCCCCGGCCTCGAGCGGTGCGCCGTCGCAGTTGTCCACCGGACAGTCGTTGTACGCCGCGAACTGCGCTGGTTGTCACGGTGCCGGTGGTGGTGGCGGTGTCGGTCGTCCCATGACCGATGGCGCTCTGGTCGCCACCTTCCCCGACATCATCGGCCAACTTGATTTCGTTTGGCTCGGTTCGAATGGGACCGGCCCTGCGGGCACGCCCTACGGCGATCCGGCACGTGAAGGCGGCCAACACAAGACGCTGAGTTACAACGGCAACCCGATGCCGAACTTCGACAAGTCGCTCACGCAGGCACAGTTGCTCGCTGTCGTGCGCTACGAGTGGGAAGTCCTCTCAGGCGGAAAGACCACAGTCGACGCGGCCGGCAACATCACCTATGGCGATGGCAAGCCGATGCTCAACGCCGCGGGAGAACTGATCACTCCCGAGGGCACGCCGCTACTCGATGCGAACGGCAAGCTCACGATCCAGCCGAATTGGACCAACCCGGTCGGGTCGAAGTCGTAACTGCTTCGAAAGCGCAGCCGAACAACCGATCAACGGCTTCCGTCGCCACCGAATCGTGACTATTGGCGCTGAGCGATTGCCAGTGCTGCGCTCTCGACCGCGGCGCTGATCGCCACGAGAACCTCCTCGTCATGGGCGAGCCCCGGGAACATCACTTCATAGGCTCCCGGCGCGATGGCCACACCGCGGTCGAGTACCTCATGGAAGAACGCGGCGTACGTTGATTCGTCGGTCGTGCATGCACTGACGTAATCCGTCGGCGCGCTTGATCCGAAGAAGAGACCCACGAGCGTCGCGAACCGCGGAACACAGACATCGATTCCGGCCGCATCGAACGCGTTCTCGAACGCTCCCGCGAGGCACTCAGCACGAGACTCGATCAGTTCGTAGGCGTCGTCATCGAGGAGTGAGAGCGCGGCAAGACCGGCGGCCGTCGCGAGTGGGTTACCCGACAACGTTCCTGCTTGATAGACCGGTCCGAGCGGGGCGAGGTTGTCCATCACATCCGCGCGACCGCCAAATGCCCCGACGGGCAGACCGCCACCGATGATCTTGCCGAACGCAGTGAGATCTGGGGTCACACCGAGAAGTTGTTGCGCGCCACCGCGAGCGACGCGGAATCCCGTGATGACCTCGTCGAAGATGAGAAGCGCACCGACGCGATCGCATTCAGCGCGCACGCCCTCCAAGAAACCCGGGAGCGGAGGCACAAGACCCATGTTCGCGGCACACGGTTCGACAATCACTGCCGCGAAGGTGTCGTCCAACTTCGGAACGACGTTGTACGGAGCAACGACGGTATCGGCGATCGCATTCTCACTCACTCCCGCCGACGCCGGAATGCCGAGTGACGCCATCGCCGTTCCACCGGAGACGAGAAGCCCGTCGCTATGTCCGTGGTAGTTGCCGGCGAACTTCAGGATCTTCGCTCGACCAGTTGCACCACGAGCGACACGAATCGCGCTCATCGTCGCTTCCGTGCCGCTATTGACCATGCGTACCTTCTGACATGACGGCACGCGCTCAGTGATCACCTCGGCGAGTTCCACTTCGCGTGGAGTGGGCGCACCGAAGGACGTCCCGTCGACCGCTGCGCTCTGAATGGCCTCGATGATCTTGGGGTGCGCATGCCCGGCGATGATGGCGCCGTAACTCTGAACGAGATCGAGAAACGTCGTGCCTTCGACGTCGGTGACCCTTGCTCCGCTTCCGCTCGCCACGAAGTACGGCGTACCTCCGACTGAACGGAACGCGCGCACAGGCGAGTTCACTCCACCTGGGATCACTCGTTGACCACGAGCGAACAGCGATTCATTCGTTGAATTCATGGGATCAATCGTTGAGGAGTCGGGCAACGTCGTGCGCGAAATACGTGAGGATCATGTCGGCACCGGCTCGACGGATCGATGTGAGGTGCTCGAGTGCCACCGCATCGCCATCGATCCAACCTCGCTCCGCCGCCGCCTTCACCATCGAGTACTCGCCCGAGACGTGGTAGGCCGCCATCGGCACATCGACCTCTTGACGAGCTCTGGCGATGATGTCGAGATAGGACATTGCCGGTTTCACCATCACGATGTCCGCGCCTTCGAGAAGATCGAGCCTGATCTCCTCGAGCGACTCGCGAGCATTCGCAGGGTCCTGCTGGTAGCCCCGCCGGTCGCCACCGTTTTCGATCGTGACATCAACGGCATCGCGAAACGGACCGTACAGAGCGGATGCGTACTTCGCCGAATACGCCATGATCGCAGTATCGACGAATTCGTCGTCATCGAGTGCATCGCGGATCGCGGCAACAGCTCCGTCCATCATCCCTGAAGGAGCGACGATGTCCGCACCTGCAGTGGCTTGGGCAACCGCAACGTTGGCATAGAGGTCAAGTGTCGCGTCGTTGTCGACGTTGCCGTGACGATCGACGACTCCGCAATGGCCGTGAGACGTGTACTCGTCGAGACAGAGATCGGTGATCAGGACAATGCGTTCACCGAACGTGTCTCGAAGTTCGCGCAGTGCAATCTGCACGATGCCATTCGGATCCCACGCACCAGAACCGAACTCGTCCTTCTCCTGCGGCACCCCGAACAGAATGACGCCGGGGACGCCAAGGTCAACGAGGGACGACACCTCCGCGCGCAATGACGCAAGCGTGTGTTGAACCACACCTGGTATCGAAGCGATCGGCTGAGGTTCGGTGATCCCCTCACGCACGAACAACGGAGCAATCAGGTCCTCTGGGGCGAGCCGCGTCTCGGCGACTAGTCGACGGAGCGCAGGTGTGCGACGGAGGCGCCGAAGACGACGTTGCGGGAAACTCATCGTCGCAGAGCCTAGGCACGTCGCTGTTGACGGCCGAATCGAGGACCGCGGCGAGGACGGCGTGTCGCAACCGGCATCAGGGCATCGGGGTGGGCGACTCGCTGGACGAGTGCGTCGACGAGACCGTCGATGGTGTGGACATCGGCCACCACATCGACGCGCAGCCCCGCTCTTCGAGCGGTATCAGCCGTGATCGGGCCGATGCAGGCAACGAGCGCGGGCAACGTGTCGACGCCGAACGAGGCGATCCAGTTCTCGACGGTCGAGGATGACGTGAAGGTAACGACATCGGCGTCACGAACCTTCTCCCTGTCCTCCTCGGTGGGCACGACCGGAATCGTGCGATAGGCGTCGACGACCTCGACCTGCCACCCCATGTCGCGCAATCCATCGGGCAGCACGTCGCGCGCCACCTCGGCTCGAGCCAACAGCACTCGACCGCCACCAACATGTGGAAGGGGAAACGCTTCGAGGAGAGATTCTGCGATGAAGCGATCGGGAACCAGATCGGCGACCAGATTGTGGTCGGCGAGCACCTCTGCCGTCCCGGGTCCGATGGCAGCGAGACGGACTCCCCCCAGATCGCGTCCGTCGCGCAGGCGTTCACAGAAGCGACTGGCACCGTTGGCGGACGTGAGGACGACCCAGTCATAGGAGGACAGCCGAGCGATCGCATCACTGAGTGCGGCACCGCCATCCACCGGGTCGACGATCTCGATGGTGGGAACGACGAGTGCGTGCGCACCTTCATCGCGGAGTCGATCGGCGAGCGCCGATGCCTGGTGACGAGGTCGCGTAACGACCACAGTCGTGCCGAACAATGGTCGCGATTCGAACCACGACAGATCGTGGGAGGCGACGTGACCGATCACGATCACGCTCGGGGACTCGAGAGATTCGAGCGCAATGGTCCCCAACGTCGCTCGAACGGTGTGCTGCTCCGGTCTCGTACCCCACCGAATCGCCGCCGCCGGCGTCTCCGGAGCGAGACCACCGGCCAGAAGACGATCGACGATCTTCGGCAACCGACCGACGCCCATCAGGATGATGATCGTGCCACCCAACCGGGCCGCGGCCTCCCAATCGACCTCGTCACCCTTGTCCGGGTCCTCGTGGCCCGTGATCACGGTGAACGAGGTCGAGGAATGTCGCAGCGTCACGGGAATGCCGGCGTAGGCCGGCACGGCGATGGCCGAGGTCACGCCCGGAACCACCTCGTAGTCGATTCCCGCCGCCGCGAGAGCAGCAGCTTCCTCGCCCCCTCGTGCGAAGACGAAAGGATCGCCACCCTTCAGCCGCACCACGGTGAGTCCCTGACTGGCCTTTTCCACCAGCAACGCGTTGATGTCGTCCTGGGCCATCACCGCACGGCCCGCCGATTTCGCCACGCTGATGCGCTCGGCCTCGACGGGCGCGAGATCCAGAAGGGCGCTCACCGAGAGTCGGTCGTAGACCACGACGTCGGCCATGGCGAGCGCCTCGGCCCCTCGAAGGGTCAGTAATCCCGGGTCGCCCGGCCCGGCACCGACGAGAAAAACGGTCACCGTTCGAGCCTAGGGGGAAGGTCCCGGAGTTTTCGGTGGCGTCCGGAATAATTAGCACTAAAATCTGTTGGACGTCATGACGTTGCGTCACTCGGTGCACGAACCCAGGAGCCCACGATGGATTCTCTACTGCTCGCAGTTGCCCGCCCCGATTGGATGGATGACGCCGCCTGTAAAGGCCGAACCACCCTCTTCTTCGGCATCGCCGGCGAACGACCCGAACGACGGGTTCGACGCGAGGCCAGCGCGCGAGCACTGTGCGCCGCATGTCCGGTGAACATCCCCTGTCGGGAGATGGCTCGAGAGAACCGTGAGAACGGTTTCTGGGGTGGCGAGAACGAGGAAGAACGGGCGGCCGCAGGGCACTCCCCCCGTTCGATCAGTCGTCGATCGGTACAGGAAGCCGCTCGCGCCTCCTGAAATCACGTCCCTTCAGTCTGTTCGGCGGTCAGGTTCCGCCTCGCACCGCTCCGTAGGCGTCGAGCACCCGTCCCCGACTGAAACCGAGGTCGACGATCGGCTCGGGGTAGTCGACTCCGAGTTCCACTCCCGCCGCTGCGAGACGCAATGGCCCCACCTTCCATGGTTCGTGGATCTCGCGGTCGTCGAGGTCGGCGAGTTCGGGCACCCAGCGACGGATGAACGCTCCTGACTCGTCGAACCGTTGCCCCTGCAACACCGGATTGAAGACGCGGTTATAGGGAGACGCGTCGGGACCGGTTCCCGCTACCCATTGCCAGTTCCCGACGTTCTGCGAGACATCGGCATCGAGCAGAACGTGGCGGAAGTAGCGCTCACCTCTGCGCCAATCGATCAAGAGGTTCTTCACCAAGAACGATGCCGTCACCATTCGCACCCGGTTGTGCATCCATCCGGTTGCGCTGAGTTGCCGCATCGCCGCATCCACGAACGGGTACCCCGTTCGCCCTTCCTTCCACGCGGCGAAACCTTCGTCATCGGATCGCCATTGCAACGCGGCGTACTGCGATTTCATCGGCTCACTCACGAGTTGCGGCGTAGCGAAGAGGAGGTGCGCGTACCAATCGCGCCACGCGAGTTGCCGCACCAACGCCGCCCGACCCGCGGTCGACTCACCGATGACGTTCACCACATGGCGGGGCGAGAGCGTGCCGAATCGAAGATCGATCGAGAGCTGCGAGGTGCCGATGATCGACGGCGTGTTGCGATCCTCGTCATAGCCATCGGCACGCGACGCCGCGAGCGCGAGGCGGGCATGGGCTCCGCGCTCTCCCGGCAACGCCGCGTCTCCGTCCTCGCCGTCGAGCGCCGGATAGGGGCCTGCCGCCGGCAGTGGTTCGCCTCGCTCGCTGGTGATCGATGCGTCACCGGGCGTCGGCCACGCCGTCCACGGGGTCCGATCCCACACACGGAAGAACGGAGTGAACACCTGCGACAGCGAACCTGCATTGGTGAGCACCCTTCCGGGTTCGTGCACCAACATGCCCCATTGCGGACTCCACCCGATACCGAGTCGCTCGAGCGCCGCTGCGACGACCTCATCGCGCATCGACGAGTACGGAGTGACATCACGATTCACGTGAACCGTGGCGACACCCAGTCGCTGTGCTTCCTCGGGGACGATGGAACGAGGATCACCGAGACGGATAAGGAGACGACCACCGTGTCGGGTCAGCGCGTCATCGAGCGCTGCGACGTCTCCAAGCAACCGCGCCGCGCGCCGTGCGCTCGCTCGATCGAACAACAGAGGATCGATCACGTAGAGCGCCGTCACGCGGCCATGACCAGTGGTTGCTGCCGCCCATGCTGGATTGTCCTCGAGGCGAAGATCCCGACGAAACCAGACCAATCCAGAGGTCGAGGACATGGTGGTCAGGCGATCGGGCGACCGAAGGGAACCGTGGTCCAACGCTCGAGGAACGCCTCTGCGACCTCGCACGCACCGATGAGCGGACCGCTCTCATGAGTCAGCACCCTCGCGATCCCCTCTCGAACGAGAACGGCCGCATCGGTTGCCGAACCGTCGACCGGCCATGCCGCAAGGTGTCCGGAGGTGGTGACGAAATCAGGCAGAACGGTGACACCGGCGCGCCCGAAGGCGGCAAGGGCCTTCGCCGTGACCGGCAACGGACCACTCGGGACGATCAACCGTGCCCGGATCTTGTCGACATTGGCATGTCCGATCACGCCCACCTTGGAGCCGGCGACGAGCACATCGGCATCGGCATGAAGTACCGCATTGGGATCTTCGGTCTCGCCGGGATCGACGATCGATGCCCCCGCTGTGCGGAAGTGCTCGATGAGCGACGACGACATCGCATCGAACTGTTCGATTGCCACCGACCGGCCGCTGAGCCCTCCCAGCGCTTGGTCGGCGGCAGCCACGATGCCGATCGCCGTGTTGCGCTCCCGCTCCGACCACCACGAGTCGGGACGCGGATCGCGTGTGCGCAAACCTTGGAGTTCGTCGGGAGAGACCCCGCGTCCGGCAGTCAGATGAACCGTCGCGAAGGAATCGTCGACGAGCTCGGTCACGAACGCAGCGATCGCGTCGGCCTTGGCGTCGGCAGGCGCATTGACAGCCGCTGATGCACCCGAAACCTCGCGTCCGAAGAATGCATAGCGATACGTCTCGGAACGGGCGAGCCAGGTGGCGCCGTCGACCAGGACCTTCGGCGCCGATCGAACGATGCCTACGGCGAGAGGCGCGTCATCGAGATCGATGACGACGAAACCGTCGGTGGAAGTGAGTTTGCGAGTTGTCACGGTGGAAGAGTCTCGCACAGTCCCCGAAGTCGCTCTTCGTCGAAAGCGTCGGAAAAGCAGGCAGAATGGCGAGATGGAAACCATCGATGTCGTGATCGAGATCCCCCGAGGCAGCCGGAACAAGTACGAGATCGACCACGAGACGGGACGGATCCGCCTCGACCGGCGACTCTTCTCCGCCACGACCTACCCGACGGAATACGGGTTCATCCCCGACACCCTTTCCGAGGACGGCGATCCCCTCGACGTGCTCGTCCTGACCGAGGACCCGACCTTCCCGGGGTGCTGGATCCACGTTCGGCCGGTGGGCGTCATGTGGATGACCGATGATGCCGGTCGTGACGCCAAGATCCTGTGCGTCCACCACCGTGAACCCCGCTGGCGCGACACCACCGACATCGATGACATCCCCGCCGAAACGCTGGCCGAGATCAAGCACTTCTTCTCCATCTATAAGGACCTCGAGCCGGGCAAGTTCTCGGAAGTGGGTGACTTCGAGGGCCGTGAGAGCGCATGGGCAGAGATCGAAGCGTCCCTGGCGCGCTACGTACCCGGCGGACACTGACACCGGTCTCGATCCCCAGCGCAACATTCACCGACCCGTTCTTGCGCGACGAGTAGAAACGACGCATGTCAACGGGCGGATCGAAACGGGCGATCATTGCGGCGATGACGGCGAACTTCGGTATCGCCGTGGCCAAGTTCGCAGGATTCCTCTTCACGATGTCGAGCTCGTTGCTTGCGGAGAGCATCCACTCGCTCGCTGATACCGGCAATCAGATCCTGCTGCTGCTCGGTGGCAAACGGTCGACGATGACCCCCACGCGATTGCATCAGTTCGGGTTCGGCCGCGAACGATATTTCTGGGCATTCGTGGTGTCGATCATCCTCTTCTCCCTTGGATCGATGTTCGCCATCTACGAAGGTGTCGAGAAAGTCCTTCATCCGCATCCGCTCGAATCGCCGTCGTGGGCGATCGGGATCCTTCTCATCTCCATTCTCCTCGAGGCCAACTCCTTCCGCACCGCCGTCGTCGAGGCTCGTCGCGTGAAAGGAACGAGTTCATGGACGGCGTACATAAGGCACTCGAAAGCGCCCGAACTGCCCGTCGTCCTCCTTGAGGACACGGGGGCACTCTTCGGTCTTATCGTCGCGCTCATCGCCGTGTCGATCGCCGCCGTGACCGACAACGGCGTGTGGGACGGCGTGGGATCGATCACGATCGGCGCGCTTCTCGGCGTGATTGCCATCGTTCTGGCGGCCGAGATGAAGAGCCTTCTTATCGGCGAATCGGCGAGCACCGAGGACGAGAACGCCATCTCTCAGGCGGTCACCGAGTCGCCCGCGGTGCACCGCCTGATCTCGCTGCGAACCGAACACATCGGTCCCGAGGAGATCCTCGTCGCCGCCAAGGTCGAATTCGATCCGTCACTCACGATGGCCCAACTCGCCGATGTCATCGACGAGACCGAACAGCGGATTCGCGACGCCGTGCCCGCGGCCCGGCGGATCTTCGTCGAACCCGACATCGTCCGAGTGGAGAAGGGGCGGGGCGAGGACCCCTGGTCGGGCCTCGAATCCCCCTGAATGGGGCCAACGAACTGAATCCCGACCAATCAGGTCG
>CAZMJK010000064.1:0-8993 GCA_964566555.1 uncultured Bifidobacterium sp.
GCGGAATCTCCGTTCGAGGTCGCAGCCACCGCGCTGCTTCCCGAGGAGATCAGCCGACTACTCTCGCCGCTCGATGAGCGCGAGCGCGAGATCCTCAAACTCCGATTCGGACTCGATCGTGGCGAGCCGCGCACACTCGAAGAGGTTGGGGAGCATTTCAATCTCACTCGTGAACGAATCCGTCAGATCGAAGCTCGCGCCATGTCGAAGCTTCGCCATCCGTCGTCCGACACCGGCGCACGCGACCTCCTCGCCGTCTGATCGTTTCGCGGCCCACTCCGCGTCATGACGAGTCATTTCGACGACGACCCCGACGCGGAGTTTCCGTCAACGGGCGTTCCGCCCGGTCCATCGGTGACGCCCGGACCGAATCCGCCGCCACCTTCCTCATCGACCGATGAATCCACCGATCAGCGCGGGTGTCTCGTCATCCTGCTGGTGAGCGCGCTCCTCGCCATCGTTGCGTTGGTCTTGGCCATCGTCCTGGTGGCTCTGGGGCTCCGCGTGTTCGGCAATTCCGATGAGGATGCCAAGGCCAAGATCCTTCAGGAAGTCTTCATCGAAACCGGCATCGCGAGTGCGAGTCAGGACTCGGTGCACCCACCGCAGCGGGATGTCCACCTCGGTGCCTGTGAAGGTGACGGCGAAGGGGGAGTGAAGGCCTCCGGCACCCTCACGAACTGGACGAACGCGCCCGCCGACTACGAGATCGATGTGTCCTTCCGCTTGAGCGGTGTGGGCACCTCAGGCCAGGAGTTCGCCGCGAGCACCGTCTCGCTCCAAGCGGTTCCCGAGCACTCGACCACCAATTGGGCCGCTCTCGCTCCCACTCCGCCCGAGGGGGCGGCCTACGCCTGCCGGATCGTGGCTATCAACCGATGGCCGACCGGCACGACACCCCCCTCCTAGATCGGGATCACACGCACCGGTTCCGCAATGGAACCGCGCGGAGGCCTCGTTCTAGAGTGACCGCCATGAAGAAGCTGCTCGTGCTCCTCGTCGTTGTCGCCCTCGCCGCTCTAGCGGTGAAGAAGCTTCAAGACGCCTGAACTCTTCGGTTTCGGCGTTGATCGCCGGGACAGAACCCACCATCCGAGGAACAGTCCTGCGGACACCCCGGTGGCGATCGCCGCGCCCGTGGCAAGACGCCCAGGGGGAGGCAACGTCACGCGTTCGCGCAACGGAACGCGGTGACTGAACGACATGATCGGCCACCCTTCGGCGCTCGCGAGTCGCGCGAGTTCGCGATCGGGGTTGACGGCGACCGGGTAGCCGACGGCCCGAAGCATCGGTTCGTCGGTCGCTGAATCGGAATAGGCCCAACTGTTGGCCAGATCAATCTCGAGTTCGGCCGCGACCTCGGCGATGGCTTCGGCTTTGTAGGGGCCGTAGGCATAGACGTCGACGTCGCCCGTGTAGTTGCCGTCGGGATCGATACGAGCGCGGCTGGCGATCGCACCGTCGGCACCGAGATAGGTCGAGAGCGGGATCACGATCTCCTCGGGCGAGGCCGAGACGATGAACACGAGACGACCGGCGGCCTGGTGTTCCCGGATCAGTTCGAGGGCCTCGTCGTAGACGATGGGGTCGATCACATCGGTGAGCGTGTCGTTCACGAGTGCACCCACAGCATCGCGATTCCACCCGCGAGTGATCCGCAACGCCGATTCACGGAACTTCCGCATTCGTTCCTCGTCCGCGCCCAACGTGTGGAAGACCACGCCGTTCCACGCGGCACGAGCCATTACTCGGCGATTGATCATGCCCGCTTCCCGGAACGACCGACCGAAGGCGACCATCGACGCACGGGCGATCACCGTTTTGTCGAGATCGAAGAACGCCGCTTCCACGACGTCGAGCATACGGGTGGCATGGGTCAACATCGCGGCGGCGATCGTTCGGTCACGAAGGATGGAACCGATGGCCCTTGTCCGCACTCGACGAGGTTTCTACGGTGCGAAGTCCTTCCCTCCTGAGTGCCTCGTGTGCGGGAGGTCGTCGTGATCTCGTGTTGGTCATCAAAAGGTGGGTCGGGAACCACGGTGGTCGCAGTTGCTCTGGCGGTTCTTCGTGGCCGGCAGTCCGAGAGAGGGTCGTTGTTCGTCGACCTCGCCGGAGATGGTCCCGTCGCCTTCGGTGCACCTGAGCCTTCCGGTCCCGGCCTCACCGAGTGGATGTCGGCCTCCTCTGCCGTCGGTGCCGCAGCGATCGACCGACTCGAACACACGGTTGGTGCCGGTGTGTGCCTCCTTCCACGAGGAGTGCAGGTGCTGGCCCACCCCCAGCGTGCCGAGGAATGCATCGACCATCTGCGGGCCGACGATCGACCAGTGGTGGTCGACGTGGGATGTTTCGCAGGGAACGACGACGTTGCCGACGGGGTTCGAGCCCAGTTCCTCGAGGCCTCTCTCGAGTCGTTGCTCGTCGTCCGGTCCTGCTTCCTCGCCATTCGCCGAGCGAGCCGATTGCCCGTTCGACCCTCCGGCATCGTGCTGATCGAAGAGAGTGGCCGGGCCCTCGGGCCGACCGATATCGAGAACGTGCTCGGTGTTCCCGTCGTCGCCACGATCGCCATCGACGCCGCGATCGCCCGTTCGGTCGATGCAGGACTGCTCGCCTCCCGCCTTCCGTCCGCATTCGGGAGGTCGCTGAACGATGTCGGGTGACCGTTATGTCGATGATCTGCATCGTGAGCTCCTCGATGGAGGTCATCGTGACGCGTCGGCCGCCATACAGCTGCTCAACGACCGCCACCCACTCCTCGCCGACGAGATGGTCTCCGAACTCGTCGCTCGGGTCACCTCCCGCATGAGTGGACTCGATGTCCTCGATTCGTTCCTGGCCGATGGTTCCGTCGACGAGATCATGGTGAATGGCGCTGGCGACGTGTGGGTCGAGCGCCACGGCCATCTCGAATGCACCGGTGTGATCATCGAACGATCGACGACCTTTTCGTTGTTGGAGCGAATCGTGGGGCCATTGGGCCTTCGCATCGATCGCTCATCACCATGGGTCGACGCCCGCCTTGCCGATGGTTCACGGGTGAACGGTGTCGTCCCACCACTCGCGGTCGACGGACCATTGCTGACCATTCGGCGTTTCGGTGCTCGTCGAATCCAGCTCTCCGACTGTTGTTCGCCCGGGGTCGCTCGACTCCTCGAATGGGCGGTTCGTTCTCGTTGCAACATCATGGTGAGCGGTGGTGCGGGTGCGGGCAAGACCACGTTGCTGAACGCGATCGCTGGCTTCATCCCTCCCGATGAACGAGTGATCACGATCGAGGATGCCGCCGAGTTGCGGCTTCCAGGACGACACGTGCTTCGACTCGAGGCTCGTCCCGCCAACGCGGAAGGCGCCGGGGAGGTCTCCATCCGCGATCTCGTGCGAAACGCCTTGCGGATGAGACCCGACCGCATCGTGGTGGGTGAAGTTCGTTCGGGGGAAGCCATTGACATGTTGCAGGCCATGAACACCGGCCACGACGGGTCGCTTTCGACCTGTCATGCCAATTCGCCTGCCGATGCGATCCGTCGACTCGAGACGCTCGTCCTCATGGGCGACGTGTCCCTTCCGCTTCCGGCGGTCCGCGAGCAATTGCGTGCTGCCATCGACCTCATCGTGCAGATCGCCCGCCAACCCGATGGTTCCCGTCGTGTGGTCGCGGTGGGTGAAGTGGTGACGGAGGCGGCCGTCGGCGATGCCGTGGTCGTGAACTCGCTCACGTCGAGCGCCGGCGGACTCGTCGCACTCCCCATCCGATCGCGTCGATCCAGCGATCCAGTCCGTCCGTCCGTCGATTGGATCGAAGATGCATGAACGGCTCTTCATCGCGGCACTCGCCGTACTCACCGTCGTCTCATCGGTGTCGCTCGTTGCGACCACGCCACGAGTACTCGCCGCGCATCGCGCACATCAACGGTTGGAACCGAAAGTGCAGCCCCGTGAGGTCATCACCAGTCGCTTCGTCCAGCCGATCTTCGAGAAGGCGCGAAGGGCTCGTGTCGTTGCGCCGCTCCGCGCCGTCGTTGACGCTCGTCGACGACGCGGTATCGACCGACGGATCCCCGACTCGATGGATCGAGTGGTGCGGCAACTGCGCTCGGGTGCGACGCTTTCGCTTGCTTTGCGCCACGTGGGCGAGGTCGATCCCGTCTTCTCCCGGATCACTCGCGAGATCGCCGAGCGTCGAAGCCTGCAGGATGCGATCGATGTCTGGCGATCCGAGGACGACCTTCCGAACCGGAAACTCGCCGCCACGGCCCTCGAGTTGGCCTCCAGCGCCGGCGGTGCTTCGGCCCAAGTGCTCGACGGCGTCGCCGCTTCGCTTCGCGACCGCGTGGCGCTCGAGCGAGAGGTCAGCGCCCTTTCCTCGCAGTCGAAAGCCTCCGCCGTCGTTCTGGTGATCGCGCCGCTGGTCTTCGCCGCACTCACGGCGGCATTCGATGATCGGATCTTCGACGTTCTCGTCGGACGACCGGTCGGGTGGGCCTGCCTCGGCCTCGGTCTCGGACTCGACGGCATCGGTGCGCTCTGGATGGCGCGCTTGATCGGACGGCATCGATGATGGGTCTCGGTCCGTTCGTCGGTTCGGCGGTCGCGGTGACCGCCACCGTGGTGCCGGTATTGCGGCATCGGTCGCATCGTCTCGCCGTCGACGAGGCTCGCCACCGGGCCATCCCCGAACTCATCGACCTCTTCCGCCTCGGCGTCGGTTCCGGGCGTTCGGTACACCAGTTGCTCGAGGTGGTCGCTCCGAGGGCCCCACGGGTGTTCGTTCCCGCTCTCGACGAGGTTCGCCGGCGCGTCGGGCTCGGACAGCGTCTCGGCGATGCGCTCGATGCTCTCGATGTGCTCGGAGAGAGTGCCCGGCCGTTGGTGATGGCGTTGCGGTCGGCGGCATTCGACGGGATCGCATTGGGTCCGGCACTCGAGCGAGTGGCGGCCGACGCTCGGTTGCAACGTCGTCGTCGGGCCGAGATCCACGCTCGCCGCCTTCCGATCCAGCTCCTCTTCCCCCTGATTGTGTGCGTCCTTCCGGCGTTCGGACTCTTGGCGATCGTTCCGCTCGTGAGTTCGGCGGTGAGTTCTCTGCAGTGGTGACGAACTTCCCCCGGTTCTCTCAACCTTGATCAAGGAGTAGTTATGAAGCGAGTTGGAACGCGATTGCGACGTGCCGTTACCCACCTGGTTGATGCCACTCTCGAACGATTCACTGACGACGGTCGCGCTCGACTTCGGGCCGAACGCGGTCAGACCACTGCGGAGTACGCGCTCGTGCTTCTCGGTGCCGCCCGAATCGCTTTGCTCCTACTGGGCTGGGCGACCCAGTCCGGAGCAGTGGGAACGCTGTTCGACGCCGTCGTTGGAGGCGTGATCGGCAAGGTCAAATGACGATGGCGGGGCGGGGGGATCGCGGTCAGAGCACCGTCGAGTTCGCCATGATCCTCCCCCTCGTCGCGCTCGTGCTGCTGCTGTTGGTCCAGGCGGGGTTGGTGGTGCGCGATCAACTCCTGGTGTCCCACGCGGCGCGGGAAGTGAGAACGACCGCGCGGGGGCGGCGCTCGAGGCTGCCCGTCAGTCGGGCCCGCTCGAACGAGATCGGTTGAGCGGCACGGTCGCCACGGGAGGAGGTGGCACTGCGGTCCGCGTGGTGATCACCTATCGGAGCCCGACAGAGTTGGCCGTCATCGGCCCTCTCGTCCCCGACGTCACGCTTTCGTCATCGGTGGTGATGCGAGTCGAATCAAAGTGAGAGCATCGCTCGGAGCAACTCGATCGCTGCCCCTTTGTCGAGGGGTTGGTTTCCGTTACCGCATTTGGGCGACTGGATGCAGGACGGACACCCAGCATCGCACCGACACGATTCGATGATCTCCAGCGTGGCGGGCAAGTGGCGATCGGCGGCGTCGTAGCCGAGTTCCGCAAGACCCGCACCGCCGGGATAGGCGTCGTGGATGACGATGGTCGGCGCGCCCGTCTCGGGCAGATAGGGGGTCGAGACACCTCCGACATCCCATCGATCACAGATGGCGAACAGCGGAAGGATCCCGATGCCCGCGTGTTCGGCGGCGTGCAGTGCACCGGGAAGTTCCGCGGGCCCGATGCCCGCCGCACTGGTGATGTGGTCATCGATCACGTACCAGAACGCGCGAGTGATCAGAGTCGAAGGCGGAAGATCGAGTTCGTGCACTCCGAGTTGTTCACGGGTGAAGGTATCGAAGCGGCGGTAACCGAACACCGTGGTCTCGACCTCGACCGTGCCGAGGCACAACTCGGCGGCACCGATCGCGCGCTGTCGGTCGGTCGCCAAGATGCGAATGTCGGTGACAGCTCGAGGCTGGGTGTACTCGCCACCATCATGCGGTTCGACGAAGGCGACCCGGTCGTCGAGATCGAGTTCGGAGACGCGCCATGTCGTTCCTTGATGCAGATAGATCGACCCGGGATGGACCAGACGAAAGGCGCGTGAACCATCGACCGTGCCCACCAACGTTCCGTCAGCGGTGGCAATGCGGAATTCGCTGGAGTTCGCGCTGCGCAATCCGACTCGGCTCGCCGGTCGCACCCCACTGCGACCGTTCCACACCGCGCCTCGACCAGCCCGTGCGGTCGGTTGGCGGATCTTCAGCACGTCGTCCTGGACGAGTGCGCGGACACCGTCGTCGAGAACTTCGGGCCACCACGCCTCATCCTCTTCGGTGAGGGGCAATTCGAAGGCCGCGCAGGCCAGATGAGGGTGGAGGATGAAGGGGTTGTCGATCGTGACGACGGCCGGCTCGGGTGATCGACCGAAGAGTTCCTCCGGATGATGGACGAACCATTGGTCGAGTTGATCGTCGCCGGCGACGAGGATGGCCATCGATTCCTGCGACGAACGTCCTGCTCGCCCCGCTTGTTGCCACATGGATGCGATCGTCCCCGGAAAGCCATTGAGGATGCATGCGTCAAGACCGCCGACGTCGATGCCGAGTTCCAACGCCGTTGTCGCCACGACGCCTCGAACACGACCCGCGAACAGGTCCTGCTCGATCTCTCGTCGCTCCGATGTGAGGTAGCCGCCCCGGTACGAGCGCACGGTCGATGCGAGACGTTTGGAGAGTCGGCGCTGCACATCGGCCGTCACGAGCTCCGTTCCCTTTCGACTCCGGCAGAAGGCGATGGTTCGATGCTGATCCTTCAACAACGCACTCATGAGTTCGGCGGTGTCGCGTGATGATGAGACAGAGCGGGGTTCTTCCTTTTCGTCCTCGTTCACTCCGGCGGGATCCCACAGCACGAAGAGACGCTCGCCGCGCGGCGAACCATCGTCCAGCACTGCCTCGACGGGCTGCCCGCAGAGGTTCGACGCCAACTGGGCAGGATCTCCGATCGTGGCGGACGTGAAGATGAAGACGGGATCGGAGCCGTAATGGGCGCAGATCCGCCGCAATCGACGCAGCACGTGGGCAACGTTGCTGCCGAACATCCCTCGTAACAGATGCAACTCGTCGATGACGACATAGCGAAGGCGCTTGAAGAAGGTTCCCCAGTTCCCGTGGGTCGGGAGCATGCTCACGTGCAACATCTCGGGATTCGTGAGCAGGACGTTCGCGTGGGTGCGGGTCCACTTGCGTTCCTCGGGCGACGAATCGCCGTCGTGAGTGGCGGCGACGAGTCGCGGCACGCCGAGGGCGGTCAATGATCGGAGTTGATCCTGCGCCAGAGCTTTCGTGGGAAAGAGTAGGAGGGCCGTCGCAGGCAGTGGCCCTGCCACGATGGCCTCCGCGATCGGGAGTTGGTAACACAGCGACTTCCCCGACGCCGTCCCCGTTGCGATGGCAACGGACCGACCGGAGCGAACGTGATCGATGGCTTGGGCCTGATGGGACCACAGTCCGTGGTCGGGAACGAGTGCCGACACGGTGTCGCTGAGCGGCGTGGCGAGATCGCCGAAGCGAGCGGCGCGGGCAGGGATGCGGTGGAGGTGCACCAGTCGGGGGTCGCCGGCGATCGCGTTGACGGAGTCGTCGAGCGATCGTGAGCTGCGCGGGGCCATCGCTTTGATCGTACGGCCGGTAGCCTCAGACCAATCAGCCGAATCGGGCTGCGGTCTCACCGATTGGATCCCGGGTGATCTTCGAACTCGTCGTCACTGAGTCGCATGAAGGTGTGGCGGTGATTTCGATCCTTGGGGAATTGGAGATGGCAAACGCACCTCGGCTGCGTGGCGAACTCATTTCCCTTGTCGGGGCGAGGAACGAGCCGCTCATCGTGCTCGATCTGGCCGGTGTCGACCTGATCGATGCAACGGGCCTCGGCGTGATCTTCGAAGGCGTCAAACGAACACGACTCCGCGGTGGCGACCTCGCCCTCGCCCGGGCCGAGACCCAGGTGCAGCGTGAACTCGACCTTATGAGAGTCAGCGAGATCCTGCCGGTGCACCCCTCGGTTGAGGAGGCATGTCGGACTCTGCTGGCGGCAAGAGCATGAGTGATCGACGTAATAGAGATGTCACATTCGGGAAACCGGGTGATGATCTCGTCCGAATAGACAGATCTCATGGGAATTCCCGTGACTGAGAAGGAACTGACCGACGATCACCCGTGGAGCCATACGTGGCTCGGTACGGATCGACTCCTGGCGCGGCGATTCGCGCGGCCGGCCGCTCGATTCCTGGCGATCGAGGCGGCCAGCGGGATCCTTCTGCTCCTCGCCACCTTGGTGGCGCTCATTTGGGCCAACTCGCCTTGGAAGGATTCGTACGCGTCGTTCCTGAATGCCGACTTCGTGCTCGATGTCGGTCCGATCGGGTTTCACCTCACAGTGCAGGAGTTCGTCAACGACGCGCTCATGGCGTTCTTCTTCTTCGTGGCCGGAGTTGAGATCAAGCGGGAACTGGTCAAGGGTGAACTTCGGGATCGAAAAGCCGCTGCACTTCCGATCCTGGCTGCCGTCCTCATAAACCCTCAGCAACTCGTATGCTGCACGTTCCTGCCACGGAGTAGACCTACGAC
>CAZMJK010000065.1:0-8979 GCA_964566555.1 uncultured Bifidobacterium sp.
TCGGCGGAAACATTCGCATTCAGGATGGTCAGCTCAAAGAGATCGGTGTGACGGTCGAAGGATCGCCGATCAACATCTACGGGGTGGCGTCGATCAACGCCCTCGGTGGCGATCTGCGACTCAATCCGTTCGGCATCAAGGCCTTTGCTCAGGTGGGTATCGGACCGTTCGTTCCAAAAGTGGGCAACATCGCGGTGAGCGATGGCGAGATCATCATCGACACCGATGAATTGTCGGTCGCCGGTGAGGGTTACGTCGGCAAGATCACGATCGGCAACCTCGAACTGAAGGGGATGCGCGTCGGCGACATGAAGGTCGCCTACTACTGGGACGGAATCGCTTCGATCTCGGGCAAGGGCGAGTTGTATCTCGACAGTGCGAAGGAGTGGGGTGTCGGTGTCGCGCTGCGGGGTGCCGCGAACGCCACGGATGTGAGTCTCGGTGGAGACGCAACGATGTCGCTCGGCATCGTGAAGTTGGGTGCGTCGGCCGCCGTCTCCACGAAGGGTGTCATCGCCTGCGGCATTCTCAAAGGATTGTGGTTCGACGATGCGCGTCTCGGTCTCTCGAAGGAATGGGCCGAACCGGCATGGCGACTTCGAGGAAACGACTGCAACACGAAGGAATTCGAAGTACCGGTCGCCCCCGTGGACGGCTCGACCAAGACCGGAAGCGGTCGCAATGCCTCCGGGGCCGATTCGGGAACCGATGGATTCTCGGTGAATGTCGCCGACGGTCAGAAGATGGTCACCTTCGCCATCGATGCGGCCAACGAATCGGCGACGGTCGTCGGTCCCGATGGGATGACCATCCAGGTCACCGGTCTGGAACAGTCGACGCAGAGTGATCCGGAGAATCCGCGCTGGATGGTCATCCACGAACCGGGCGACACGGTGTCCTACGTGGTGGTCGGCAAGCCCGCCGGTGGCACATGGAAGATCACGACCTCGGGACCGGCCACGCCGAAGGTCTCGGCCTCGGTCGTCGATGCCAAGAGTGAACCGAAGGACGCTCGGACCACAGTGTTGGACCCGACCCTGGTCGGTGCCCCGCTCACCGCGCTGCCACCGTCGACCGACGGAAACGCAGATGATGATGCACCGGTGCTCGAGATCGTCCTCGTGCTCGTTGCACTCGGAGCCGCCCTCGCCGTGACGCTCACGGTCACACGTCGCCGTAACGCACACACGGACTGAGGGAGCGACCGGTCGGGCGTGAAAGCGCTCGGCCGGTCGTAACCTGAGCGCACCATGATGCCCAGCTCGCTCCATTCGATGATGGCCGGTAACCGAGACGCCATCGCCGGCAAGTCACTCAGTCGTCGCACGATTCGACGAGTTCTCTCCCATGCACGGCCCTATCGGTGGGCGATCACCGCCTTCGTGGTTGTGATCATCATCCAGGCACTCCTCGGGCTCGTGCCCGCGCTGTTGTTCCGTCAGATCATCGATAAGGCGATCCCGGAGGGCAACCGCGGTCTCCTTCACGTACTCGCCGCCGTCGTCATCGCTGCTGCGATCTTCTCGTCGGCCATGTCGTTCCTCGAACGCTTCTATTCCTCTCGGATCGGCGAAGGATTGATCTACGACCTTCGGGTGAAACTGTTCGATCACGTGTCGGCGATGCCCATCGGGTTCTTCACCCGAACGCAGACCGGCGCCCTCATGAGTCGTCTCAACAACGATGTGATCGGTGCGCAAAGGGCCGTGACGACGACGCTCGGTTCGGTCGTCTCGAATGTGATCGTTCTCGTCACCACGCTCGTGGCGATGTTCGCTCTGGAGTGGCGACTCACCTTCATCGGCATCCTCGTGCTCCCCGTGTTCATCATCCCGGCCAAACGCGTCGGTCGTCGCCTTTCCTCGATCACGCGACGTGGCTTCGACCTCAACGCAGCCATGAACACGCAGATGACGGAGCGTTTCAACGTGTCCGGTGCGCTGCTGGTCAAGCTGTTCGGAAATCGAAAGCGGGAGAGCAAGGAATTCTCCGATCGCGCCGCCGAGGTCCGTGACATCGGAATTCAGAGTGCGATGTACAGCCGTACCTTCCTCATCGCCCTCGCTCTGGTCGGTGCGATCGGTACGGCGTTGGTGTACTGGGTCGGCGGCCAGTTGGTCATCTCCGACGCAATCACCCTCGGTACCCTCGTTGCCCTTGCTGCGTTGGTCACACGCATCTACGAACCACTCACCGCACTCTCGAGTGCGCGTGTCGACATCATGACGGCTCTCGTCTCGTTCGATCGGGTCTTCGAGGTACTCGACCTTCGCAACGCACTCGACGACAAGGCCGATGCCATTGACCTGCCGCCGTCGAAGGGTGCGATCGAGTTCGACCATGTGACCTTCCGCTACCCCTCGGGGAGCGAGGAATCCCTGGCCTCACTCGAGGTGGGTCTGAGTGGATCGATCGATGACGGGCCCGGCGCTGAAGTCCTCCACGACATCTCGGCATCGATCCTTCCGGGGCAGCTCGTCGCCCTCGTCGGTCCGTCGGGGGCGGGGAAGACCACACTGAGTTCGCTCGTGCCCCGTTTGTACGACGTGACCGAGGGGTCGGTGCGGATCGATGGGTACGACGTTCGCGACCTCACTCTCGATTCGGTGCGCGGCGCGGTCGGGGTGGTCTCGCAGGACCCGCACCTGTTCCATGACACCGTGGCTGAGAATCTTCGTTACGCAAGGCCCGATGCCACCGATGCCGAGATCGTGGCTGCGTGCAGAGCGGCACAGATCCACGACGTGATCGCCGCGTTGCCCGACGGGTACGACACCGTGGTCGGTGAACGGGGACATCGTCTCTCCGGCGGCGAGAAGCAACGATTGGCCATCGCTCGGGTTCTGGTCAAGGCCCCCGCCATCGTCGTCCTCGATGAAGCGACGAGTCATCTCGATTCGGAGAACGAGGCGTTGGTGCAGCAGGCACTGGCGACGGCTCTGGCCGGACGCACCGCGCTCGTCGTCGCCCATCGTCTGTCCACGATCACCGGTGCCGATCAGATCCTCGTTCTCGATGACGGTCGAATCGTCGAGCGCGGTCGCCACGACGAGTTGCTCGCCGTCGATGGTCTCTACGCCGATCTCTACCGCACACTCGTGCGTCAGGACCTCGAAGGCGCACAGGCCTGATCGATCACCGTTCCTCGAGCAGTCGGCGAAGTCTCGGCACGACCTCGTGACCCAGCACCGTGATCTGCTCGCGCGCGGCATCGGCGGTCACACCCGGAGCGTGGAGACGCAGATTCAGACAGGTGGTGTTGGTGGTTCGCACCGCGTGAGCGAGTTCGGTCGCCAACACCTGTGGGTCGTCGTCGCAGATCCATCCGTCGTCGCGCCAATGGGCGAGCGCTTGGGCCGGTGAGTAGCTCTGGTACACCTCGTACTGCGCTTCGAATGCCGCTCGGGGCGGGGGGCCCAGCCAGACGCGACGGATGAGTATGCGCGGCGCTGTGCCCCCGGCCGCCACGTAGGCGTCGGACAGTTGCCGCAGCCGATCGGCGTGACTTCCGCCGTCGAAGATGATTCCGGCTCCAGCGACTGCGGCGCGGTGAACGGCCGCTGGACTCATGGCCGTGCTGATGACGGGGATGGGTGTTCCGTCGAGCTCACGAAGCGCGCGATCGCCGTTGATCACGCCGAGTTCCTCGCCGCGGAGCATGGCGACGAGACGCGGCAGATCGCGCTTGAAGCGGTCGACCGCAGTGGTTTGGTCGACCTCCATCGCCTCGAAATCCAACGCGAGCGACCCCGAACCGACTCCGATGCCGACACGTCCCGGGAAGCGGGCATCGAGCCACGCGACTTCCTCGGCGAGCATGGCCACCGGGCGAAGGGGGAGCAGCACCGGGCAGGCAGCGGCCCATCCTCGAGTCATGGCCGCAAGTTGGAATCCGCTGGTCTGTAGTGGGTTGGGGAGATAGCCGGCGAATCCGCCGTGATGCTCGGAGGTCATCACGCCGTCGAAGCCCGTATCGGTCGCGAGGGCAGCCTGAACGCACAACTGCTCGACGATCTCGGTCGATCCCAGTTCGTTGTGGGGGTAGAGGCGCAGCGAGATCGAATGATCGGCGAAGACCTCAGGCGTCGTCGGTCGATCGGTCATGGCGGCAGAGTAGGACGATTCGGGTACCGACGCAGGGTGTGGTGTCGTCGTACGCTCCCACCATGGCATCGGAAGAAGTGAACGACATCGTCGAGCGGCTCTGGGCCCATGAGCAGATTCGTCAACTCGCGTCGCACTACGCCGTCGCCATCGATTCACGCGATCTCGATGCGTTGGTCGCCTTGTTCATCGATGATGTTCGAGTGGGGCGTGACACTTTCGGTCGCGAGGCGCTGCGAGCCTCGTTCGCAGCATCATTGGGTGCCATCGGCGTATCGATGCTCAATGTCGGCACTCATTCGATCGATCTCATCGACGCCGACCACGCGACGGGTCTCGTCTATTGCCACGGCCAGATCCAGGACGGCGAGCGTTGGATCCATCAGTTCATCCTCTATCGCGACACCTATGAGCGCCGTGACGAGCGTTGGTTCTTCGTTCGTCGCATCCATGAACTCTGGTACGGGAAACCGGAAGCGATCTCTCCATTGACCCTTGCGCCGGCCGAGTGGCCCATCAATCACGACGGCCTCGGCACGGTGCCGCAATCGTGGCCGTCATGGTCGGCGTTCTGGGGTGGCGTCGACCCCGGAACTGGTGCGGCGGCGGAGTCCTGATCGACGTGCCGGGTTTCCCGGTCGTCGTTTGACGCGGAGGGCTAACGTGCAGGGGTCGACACGTTGTCGTCGACCATTCATCGAGGGGGGACCCAATGACTGACCTGCCACCGCCACCACCGCCGGGGAGCGTTCCACCGCCGCCTCCTCCCGGCGGAACACCGCCCGCGCCGCCGGTACCGCCCGCGCCGCCGGCACCTCCGACGCCGCCGGTACCGCCCGCGCCGCCGGCACCTCCGACGCCGCCAGCACCTCCGGCACCTCCCACGGGTGGCGGCATCGCCCCGCCTCCGGCCGGTCGGCCGAGCGCCAACAACGGCTTGGCAATTGCTGCGCTCATTTTGGGAATCCTCACCTTCGTGTGTCTCGGGCCGATCGCGGGCGTTCTGGCGGTCGTCTTCGGCTTCCTCGGTTTGAAGAAGGCGAAGGAAATGGGTGGCACCGGTAAGGGAATGTCGATCGCGGGCATCGTGCTCGGCATTGTCGGGACGATTGTCTCAATCCTGTTTCTCGTTCTTGTCGTCTTCGCCGCCGATCAGGCGTCCGACTCCATCTCCGATTCGGTGAAGAACTGGTCGGGTGAGGCGAACGCATCGGATTACAACGTGACTGTTGAAAAGTGTGGCGTCGACAAGTCCTTCGATACCCCGTCGATGACGATCAAGGTCACGAACAAGACGTCTGTCGAGAAGAGTTACATCTTCAATTACGAGTTCCGCTCAGGTTCAGGCGCTTTGATCGACAGTGGGGGTTCGTTCCCCGAGACGATTCCGGCGAACGGTTCGAAACTCGTGGAGATCACGAGTTTCGAGGACGCCACTCCCAATGTGAAGTGTGAGATCACCAGCGTCGAAAACTGGTTCAACTGAACCGACACCGTTCCACTGAATGGGGCCCGGCCGCACGGTCGGGCCCCATTTCGTTTTGCAGGGTCGCTAGGGTGCGCCCATGCGCGTCGCCTTCGTCACGACGACCGACCTCTCGGCCATCCATGACGATGTCGATCTGCCGGTGCAGGAAGCGGCATTCGCGGCGGCCGGTATCGAGTTGCAGCTGTTGGCGTGGGAGGACCGATCGGCGCAATGGGATGCATTCGATCTCGTCGTGGTGCGGAGTCCGTGGAACTATGTCGAACATCTCGACGAGTTCTGTTCGTGGCTGAGCGATCGGCGGACGAATCAGCGCGTGCACAATCCGGTGTCGGTCATCGAATGGAATCTCGACACGCGCTATCTCAACGACCTCGCCGATCGCGGGGTTCCGACCGTTCCCACCCGGTTCGTCGACTCCATCGACGAATTCCACGCTGCGATCGAGGCGATTTCGTCGGCCGAGGTGGTGGTGAAACCGTCGATCTCGGCGGGGAGCCGGCTCACCGGCCGATTTCGGTTGGGCGATCCGGCGACCGAGGAACTCGCCCGGAGGATCCTGGTGGGTGGTCAGGCTGTGATGGTGCAGCCCTACGCTGCTCGAATCGACGCCGAGGGTGAGATCGGGACGGTGGTCTTCGATGGTGAGATCTCACATTCCTTCCGCAAGGCGGCGCTGCTCGATCGCAACGAGGCGCTCGTTGGTGGCGAGTATCGCGAGGAGATCAGCGCGTTCGATGCCCCTGAGGATGTGGTTGATCTCGTGGGTCACGCGCGCCGCGCCGCGACGGCGATCGCGCGCGAGCGAAATTGGATCGAAGACGGCCACGAGTTGCTCTACGGCCGTTACGACGTCATCAGACTCGACGACGGCTCACCCGCCCTACTCGAGGCTGAACTGTTCGAACCGTGCTTCTTCCTGTCGACCTCGCCGGGGGCGGCGCAGCGATTCGTGCGCGCGGTGACCGCTCGTGTTGGGTGAGCGGTCGGCTCAACCCGCCAGCGTGCCGCCGAAGATCTGCCAGGCGAGCGCGCTCTTGGCCACCAGGCTCAGCACGAGGTACACCTTCTCGCCATAGAGGTAGTCGGCGAACTTCCCTCGTCCTCGATACTGCAGCCACTGATTCAGCGCGAAACAGTTGAACAGTAGGAACAGCGAGACGACGATCGCATAGACGAAGGGCGGTACGCCGTCGGCATTCGCGGGCACTCCGTCGATCATCGTGTTGTCGGTGGCCGAAGTGATGAGCGCGATGGTGATGGCGATCCACGGGATGATGCCGGCGATGCAACCGAAGATGAACGGCCACCAGTTGACCGACTCGCGATTGCGGTTGACCTGCTCCATCACGAGCCCGAAGAGGATCATCGCTGCGTTGACACCGAAGATGGCGAGGATGGCGTAGAGGTTGTTGATGCCGTTGAGGAGGCCGATGAGCAGGATCATGATCGATGCACTCACGGAGTACTCGATCCACCGTGCGTAGTTGATCCCTCTGAGCAGATTGCGCTCATACCAAGCGCGAACCGGGGTCACCGAGGTGAGGAGGTGATCACCGGCGGCGAGGAACAGGAAGATGGCGATGGCGATGGGGAAGTTGAAATCGAAGAAGGTCTTCGACACCGTGAGCGACCCTTCCGCGCCGGGGGGACCGGTCTGCACCGTGGCCACGATGGGAATGGCGAAACTCGTACTGATGAGCAGGATGACGATGCCCTGGATCAGGTGGAGTCCACCGACGCCGATGTTCCATTTCCGGAGGTTTGCGAGTCGTTCCGCTGGTTCGCGCATGGTCGAAGGCTAGAGCCCTCGCCGCGATCGGAGGCGGGTGGATCCGAAGATTCCGCGGAGGTGATGGAATACGGGTCATGCAGGTTCACCTCGTCGATGGAACGTATGAGTTGTTTCGCCACCACTTCGCATTGCCTTCTCGGGCCAATGCCGAGGGCATGGAAGTGGCGGCCACACGAGGCGTCGTCATGTCGATGTTCAACATGCTCGAAGAGGGAGCGACACATATCGGCATCGCGACGGATCGGACCGTCGACTCGTTTCGCAACGAACTGTGGGACGGGTACAAGTCGGGCGATGAACTCGACCCCGAACTGGGCGATCAGTTCCCTCTTCTCGATGAGGTACTCATCGCGGCCGGTTTCGCCGTGTTCTCGATGGTCGAGCACGAGGCCGATGACGGAATGGGATCGGCTGCCGCCCGTGCTGCGGCCGACAAGAAGGTGAAGCAGGTTCTGATCTGTACGCCGGACAAGGACCTCGCTCAGTGCGTTGTCGGGAATCGCGTCGTGCAGTTCGATCGACGGAAGGGCCAACTGTTCGATCACGAGGGGGTCATCGAGAAGTTCGGCGTGGCCCCGGAATCGATCCCCGATTACCTCGCGTTGATGGGCGATGCCTCCGATGGGTTCCCCGGTTTGCCGGGATGGGGTGCCAAGTCGGCGTCGACGGTGTTGGCCCGCTACGTCCACATCGAGAACATCCCCGCCGACGCCGCCGATTGGGACGTCCAGGTCCGGGGTGCGGCGAAACTGGCGGCGACGTTGCAGGACCAGATGGATCTCGCCCTTCTGTTCCGCCGGATCGCCACGGTGGTCACCGATGCGCCGACATTCTCCGACGTGAGTGAACTGCGATGGACCGGGCCGCGACCGGAGTTCGCCGAGGTGCTCACCCGCATCGACGCCCCGCGCCTGGCCGATCGAGCCGAGAAACTGGCCCAGACGCGACGCTGACCGGCCCGAGGCCGGTCAGTCGCAGTTGTGGCGTGAGAGGTGTCGGGAACCGGGGGTTCAGGACTCCGACGAATCGGTGGTGTCGGTCGCCTTCGATTCGGACTCGGGCGCGTCCTTCGTCGCCTTCTTCTCGCCTTCCTTCATGCCCTTCTCGAACTCTCCCTTCGCCGCGCCGAGAGACCGGGCGAGTTTGGGGAGCTTGGCACCACCGAAGAGCAGGGCGATGATCACGAGGATGATGAGAAGTTCGGGTCCGTTCGGCATGGTGGTCCTTCCAACGTGGAGATCCTGAAGACGTCCACGAGCCTACGCCCAACCGGTCCCGGTGGTACCCCGGCCCGTTTCGGGGCCCCAACCGTGGGCTGGGTAGTGTTGGCGCCATGTCGGAACACCCCATGACAGAGCGTCTGGCCCAACTGGCCGAGCGCAAGGAACAAGCCCTTCATGCCGGTTCGGAGCGGTCGGTCGAACGGCAGCACGCCAAAGGCAAGATGCTGGCCCGAGAGCGGATCGACTACCTGCTCGACGAAGGTTCGTTCCACGAGCTCGACATGCTCGCTCGCCATCGAGCCCATGAGAGTGGCATCGAGGAGCGTCCGTACACCGATGGAGTCGTCACCGGGTGGGGAACGATCGATGGA
>CAZMJK010000066.1:0-887 GCA_964566555.1 uncultured Bifidobacterium sp.
CGCACCGAGGCGCACCGATGAGATTCGTTCGCAGGAAGATTGTGCAACTCGTCGTCGTCCTGCTGTGCGTGACCTTCCTCTCGTTCCTCCTGCTCGAACTCCTTCCCGGCGATACGGCGACGCGCCTGTGTGCCGGAGCCGGTGGTCAGGAATGCGTCGATCAGAAGCGGGCCGAATTCAACCTCGACGATCCGATGCCCGTGCGCTACGTGCGCTGGCTCGGCGACGCGGTCACGGGTGATCTCGGGACCTCCGCCCGCAACGCTCAACCGGTGTCGGAGGCCCTCGCGCAGCGCATGCCCGTCACGATCGAACTCCTGCTCTATTCGCAGTTCATCGCGCTCATCATCGCCGTTCCCCTCGCGTTCGCTGCCGCGAAGAGGGCGGGAGGCGTGCTCGATCGATCGTCGAGCGCGCTGTTGTTCATGCTCCTCGCCATCCCCAATTTCGTGATGGCGATGATCCTGATCTGGATCTTCCCCGTCACCTTGGGCATCGGCAACGCCACGGGTTACACACCGTTCAGTGAGAATCCGATCGGCAGCCTCGCATCGCTCACCATCCCGGCGGTCTGTCTCGCAGTTGCCGAGATGGCGGTGTACATGCGTCTCCTCCGGACCGACCTCATCGCCACGATGCAGGAGGATTTCATCGCCATGGCCCGGGCGAAGGGCCTGAGCCCCCGGCGCGTGCTCTTCGGTCACGCGTTCAAGCCGTCGACGTTCTCCCTCATCACGGTGATCGGCCTGAACTTTGGTCGACTGATCGGCGGCACAATCATCATCGAAGTCATCTTCGGCCTCAACGGTCTGGGTGGCTACACCTACGCCGCCATCCAGGGACAGGACTACGTCCCCGTGCAGGGCGCAGTCGTCGTGATCGCCTGC
>CAZMJK010000066.1:901-1323 GCA_964566555.1 uncultured Bifidobacterium sp.
TATGTCCTCGTGAACTTCGCCGTCGACTTGATCTATGCCGCCCTCGATCCAAGGATCCGCCATGCCCGCGCCCTCGCCTGACAGCTCCGGCCGCCCCGCAGCGGATTCGGTCTTCGCCGCGAGCGGCGATCTCGCCACCGAAGTCGGCCGTATCGCCGACGGCGATGCCGCGACGCTCAGTTCTCTGCACGCCATCGATCCCGATCAGGTCGACGGGGCGCGTCCGAAGAAGCGACTCGGACTCTTCTTCTGGGTGGCCGCTGGTTTCTTCGCCCTCGTCGTCGTACTCGCCATCACCGCTCCGTGGCTCCCGATCAAGGATCCCGCGAAGGTGGTGGGCCGCCCGCGACTCGCCCCGAGCGCCACGTTCTGGTTCGGGACCGATTCGCTCGGTCGCGACATCTTCAGCCGAGTGATCTGGG
>CAZMJK010000066.1:1333-7476 GCA_964566555.1 uncultured Bifidobacterium sp.
GCGCCTCGCTGGCCGTCGGCTTCCTCTCGATCCTCATCGGCGGCCTGCTCGGAACCGCCATCGGTGTCGCGGCCGGCTATCTGCGGGGGAAGACCGAAACCGTTCTCATGACGCTCATGGACGTGCTGCTCTCGTTCCCGGCGTTGCTGCTGGCCATGGCCATCGTGACCTTCACCGACTCGCGGACCGTGATCACGGTGTCGGTGGCGATCGGTGTCGTGGCCATCGCTCCGACGGCACGACTCGTACGAGCCAATGCCCTCGTCTACGGCCAACGTGAATTCGTCACTGCGGCGCGATCACTCGGTGCGAGCCAGTTCCGAATCCTTCGTCGAGAGATCTTCCCCAACATCGTTCCTCCATTGCTCTCGTTCTCGATCATCGCCGTCGCCGTCGCCATGGTCGCCGAGGGTGGCCTGTCGTTCCTCGGCCTCTCGATCGATCCGGCCTCGACACCCACATGGGGAAACATGATCGTGAGCGGCAAACCCTTCCTCGAGAACGGGTATCCATGGATATCGCTGATTCCGAGTGCAGTGCTCTTCCTCACCGTTCTGGCGCTCAACTTCTCCGGCGAGCGCATCCGTGAGTACACCGACGTGAAGGAGGACTGACGATGACCGACGCCTCGCCTCACGCAGCCAATTCCCCACTTCTCGATGTTCGGTCGCTCTCGACCTCGTTTCGCACCGAACGCGGTGTTGTCCACGCAGTCGATGACGTGTCATTCGTCCTCGAGCGCGGCAAGACCCTGGGTGTCGTCGGCGAATCCGGTTCCGGGAAGACGGTGCTCTCTCGCTCGGTCATGGGGCTGCTTCCGAAGCGGAACGTGATCCGTGAAGGACAGGTGCTCTTCGAAGGCACCGACGTGATCGGCTTCGATGAGAAGCAGATGAGCGAAGTGTGGGGCGCCGAGATGGCGATGATCTTCCAGGACCCCATGACCTCGCTCAACCCGGTCATGAAGATCGGGAAGCAGATCACCGAGTCGCTCCGTCACCATCTCGGCGTCGATAAGGACGAGGCCAACGCCACTGCAGTGGCGCTCCTCCGTCAGGTTGGTATCCCCGAACCCGAGCGTCGCCTGTCGGAGTATCCGCACCAACTCTCAGGCGGCATGCGTCAGCGCGTCACCATCGCGATCGCGCTGGCCTGCGGACCGAAGATCCTCTTCGCCGATGAACCCACGACTGCGCTCGACGTCACCGTGCAGGCGCAGATTCTCGATCTTCTCGATGATCTCCAACGCGACCGTCATATGGCCATGATCCTCGTGAGTCACGATCTCGGGGTTGTGGCGAGTCGAACCGACGAGATCATGGTGATGTACGGCGGACGGGTGGTGGAGAAGGCTCCGACCGCTGAACTGTTCCGCAACGTACGTATGCCCTACACCGAAGCGCTTCTTCGTTCGATCCCCCGTCTGGAACATCCGAGCCACACGCGACTCGAGGCCATTCCCGGGCGACCGCCGAACCTCCTGTCGCCACCCCCTGGTTGCAATTTCGCTCCCAGGTGTCGCTACGTGCAGGAAAAGTGCCTCATCGAGGAACCACCGGTCGAGACGGTCGATGGCCATTCGTGGCGATGCTGGTACCCGGTCGGTACCGAGGAGAACCGGATGGCGCTGCTGCGGAATCTCGATGCAGGCGTTCCGGTGGGTATCCCCGCTCCCGGTTCGATGGCGACGGCAGGTGATCACTGATGGCTGGATCAGGAACTGCGCACCTGCGAGACGCCTCGGCTGCGCTGCTGCGTGCCGAACATCTCGTCGTCGAGTTTCCGGTCGGTTCGACCGGACTCAAGGTGCACGCCGTTAGCGATGTGAGCCTCGACCTCCTGCCCGGCGAGACGCTTGGACTCGTGGGTGAGTCCGGATCGGGCAAATCCACGACCGGTCGCGCGCTCATGCAGATGCCGAAGCCGAACTCGGGCCGGGTCACTCTCGGATCCCACATCCTCACCGAGATGTCGGGTGGCGATCTTCGGGAGATCCGTCCCCAGATGCAGATGATCTTCCAGGATCCGATCTCCTCACTGAATCCCCGACGTCGGGTCAGCGATATCGTCGCCGAGCCGTTGAAGATCTGGAAACGGGGCACGGCCGAGGAGCAGGCCGACCTCGTCGCCGCCACGCTCGAAGCGGTGGGGATCGACCCCGAGGGCGCCCGCAGTCGACGTCCGTCGGAGTTCTCCGGAGGACAATGCCAGCGGATCTGCATCGCCCGCTCGCTCATGCTGGAGCCGAAGGTGCTGATCTGCGACGAGCCGGTCTCCGCTCTCGACGTCTCGGTGCAAGCCCAGATCCTGAACCTCCTTCAGGACATGAAGGAGCGGTACGGGCTCACGATGCTCTTCATCGCCCACGACCTCGCCGTGGTCAAGAACGTGAGTGACCGCGTCGCTGTGATGTACCTCGGAAAGTTGTGCGAGGTCGGTGATCCGGACCGTCTCTATTCCACCCCCGCGCATCCGTACACGAAGACGCTGCTCGATTCGATCCCGGAACCGAATCCCGAGGCGACGAAGGGTGACTTCGCGGGCCTGTCGGGAGAGATCCCTTCACCGGTTGCGCCCCCGACGGGCTGTCGATTCCGGACCCGGTGCCCGAACGCACAGGAACTGTGTGCCAAGGTCGAGCCGGTCATGACCGACGTCGGTGACGATCACTACGTTGCCTGCCACTTCCCACTGCCCGGAACGCCGGTGACGATCTAGTCCCGCTCGGCCGTCTCGACATCGGGGTCATCGGCTGCCTTCCAGCAATACCACGTCGCGACACTGCGGTAGGGCCGGAAGTACTCCCCCAGTTGCTCGAGTTGGCGGGGGCCAGGGAGCTCGGACAAGCCGTAGGCCCGGCGGTACCCGCTGCGGACGCCGAAGTCCCCGACCGGCCAGACGTCCAGACGACGCAACGTGAACAGCAGGAACATCTGTGCCGTCCACGGACCGATCCCGCGGACTTGCGTGAGCTGTTCGACCACCGCATCGTCATCAAGCCGACCGATACGGTCCAGTCGCACACGACCATCTTCGACATGTTCGGCGAGGTCGAGCAGTGACCTCGCTTTCGCTCCGCTGAGTCCCGCGTCGCGCAGGGCACCGAACGGCACCGTCAGCACTGCTTCGGGCGAGAAGGGCTCGCCGACGCACTCGCGTACCCGTTGCCAGATCAAGGCGGCGGCACGCCCGTTCAACTGCTGCGAGGCGATGGCGTTCGCCAGGGACGCAAACCGCTCCGTCGATCGAGGCGCGGCGGAGATCCGCATGGGGCCGTGCCGGGCAACAAGGCGTGCCATGACCGCATCCCTGTCAGCGAGAGCCCTCGACGCATCCGTATGCGAGATCGCCATGGCGGCGAGCGTAGGGGGTCGATTCCTGTGCCACCATTGCGGCATGGCAACTGCACCTGACTTCACCATCGACCCGTCGACCGTCTATCGCGCGACCATCGCTACCGCCAAGGGCGAGATCGTGATGGACCTCGATCCCCGCATCGCTCCGAACACGGTCAACAATTTCGTGAGCCTCGCTCGAGAGGGGTTCTACGACGGATTGACGTTCCATCGAGTCGTGCCCGGTTTCGTGATCCAGGGTGGTTGCCCGATCGGCAACGGCACCGGTAGCCCGGGCTACAAGTTCGCTGATGAGCCGGTACAGGGGAACTATCGGGACGGCGCCGTGGCCATGGCGAACTCGGGACCGAACACGAACGGATCACAGTTCTTCATCTGCCTCGGCGACCAACTCGGACTTCCGAAGCAGTACAACCTCTTCGGGCACACCATCGCCGGACTCGACGTCGTGAAGTCGATCGCCGTCGGAGATGTCATGGATTCGGTGACGATCGAAGAGGTCCCGATCTCCGAGTGATCGACGTCGGTCAGTCCTTGGTGGCAACCGCGTTGGGGACGACGTTCATCTTTGGCTCGTAGACATCGGCCTCAATGTCACGGGCCTCGGTTCCGAGCGTCGATCGCAGCAGTTCTCGGCACGAGTCACAGGGGCCGTAGAAACGAGCAGTCGCCGGCAACTGGCACCGAGGGCACGTGAAATCGAGCGGTGCGGAATCGAAGAGGTCTCTGCTCATCGCTTCATCATCGCGCCTCGAAGGTCGATCATGGAACGTACGCGCCCGTCCACGAGAGTGCCGCGAGGGCGACCACACCGCCGGCAAGAACGGTCGTCACCACTCGATCCACGCGAGGGTCCTTGGCCACGATGGCGAGTGTCAGCGCGATCGGGAACGCATTGATCCCATAACGCTCGAGTGAATTGAGGTTCTCGGCGCCCAGGGCGGCAGCGAGAACGATTGCGGCGAACGCGCCGTACGAAACCGCCCACCACCGAAAGGTCAATACGAGCAGGAGAAGGAAGGCGATGGCGAAGGGGATGTGAAGACCATCACCGAAGCGCTCCGCCCCGAACATCTGGGAGAGACCTTCCCATGTGCGACTGATCGGGTTGACGGAGGTTCCTCGGAGGGAGTCCTGCACGGTGAACGGCAGCCATGAGTCGCCGAACGTCCGCCCCACCCAGATCAGGTAGGCGCCGGTGGCCACGAATGGTGAGGCTGCCGCCATCAGCCCGAGACACCGCTCGGTGGTGCGTGTCGACCGCCAGACCCGAACGAGCTCGATGAGCGCAGGAACCGCGAAGGCGATTCCCAGCGGACGAGAGAAGCCGAGAACGAGACCTGCGGCGATCGCCCAGCCCCAATGGCGGCTCCGCACCGCCCAGAATCCGACGACGGCAGCGAGGATCCAGAGCGCCTCTGCGTAGCCCCAGGCGAGAACGAATGCGCCGGGGAACAGACACACCATCCACACCGCCCTGTTCGCCAACTCCTTCGACCCCCGTTCGAAGAGGACGAGTCGTCGCACTGCGATGGCGAGCGCGAGCGAGGCGAGATTGGCGATGATCACCAGCGCGACGTCGGCGCGACCCAACGTGAAGATCGAGAGCGCCCGACCGAGGAGGGGGAAGAGCGGGAAGAAGCGAAGACCGTCGGGGGCTACCGCGTTGTAGCCGTACTCGGCGATGTCGCGGTACCACGTTCCGTCCCACGCGATCAGGCCTTCGGTCAGCACGGTCGGTCGCGATGCGGGAATCAAGTGTTCCGACACCGCGTAGGCGGTGACGAAACCAATCCCGATGAGGACACGAACCGTGAGCCACGGGACGATGACGTCCCGCAGGTCAGCGACCAGCGAGCGCATGCGGGTGTGGATGCTCGCGGTCATTTGGCCGCGGCGAAACGGAAGAGCGACGCGTGCTCGAAGTAGTTGTTGCCGTCACTGCCGAGGAGAAGTTCGGGAGCCCTCGCTCGGGAGAGAGCGGTGACGAGCCCCTCGCACTTCCCCTCGAAGGTCTTGTACGAATCGCTCGACACGACGTAGAGGGTCTTCGAACCGCCTGCGTCGTTGAGGACTCGTTCGGCGAATCCGGCCGGGTCGGACTCAGCATTGCGTTGTGCGTAGTCGACCCAGTCGACGAAACGTCCGTCGTCGTACTCGGGGTAGGAGACGATCACCACATCGTCCGGCATCACGCGAACCGCGGCCGGACCCAACTGATCGGGACAGACGACCACGATGTCACCCGGTGCCGACGAGGTCGGCGATCGGTTTCAATTGCGTGCGTTCGTAGATCACATTCCAGAGGGCGCCGATGGCGAGGAAGCCACACAGGGTGGCGACGGCACCGAAGCGCACCCAGCGGGCCGAGAAGCAGACGGTTCCGGCGGCGGCGAGCATGGCCAGCATCGGAAAGATCACTGCCGAATAGCGACTTGCGTAGGCACTCGATGACAGGAACGACACGACGCACCCGATGAGGAAGGTCGCAGCTGCGATCCACGCCGCGCCCCGCAGTGCTGGTCGAGTCCGCAGGTCGAGGGCGGTGGTTCGCCGATCGACGGCGACGCCGAAGAGTCCGAGGAGCATCGCAACGAAGAACAAGCCTCCCACGAGGGTCTGCTCCCCGTACGTTCCGCCGCCGTTGTCGGCGATCGTCAGCGAAAGTGCCGTGGTTGGTCGAGACGCCTTGGCCCACGGGGTGCCGGTGTGGGCGGACTGATAGAGCATTGTGGGCAGCCACGGAAGGAAGAGAACGAACGAAGCGACCAGCGCCGCGGCGACCGA
>CAZMJK010000066.1:7486-8956 GCA_964566555.1 uncultured Bifidobacterium sp.
GAGCCGGTCGATCTCCATGCTCTCCAGAGTGCCGTCAGTCCGACCGCCCCGAGCAGCCAGAGGCTCCAGTAGTGGGTGTAGAGGAGTGCCGTCCCCACGAGGGTGAGGGCGAGGAGCCTCCACAGCGTGGTCCGTCCCCGATCGATCACGTCGTCGAGGAGGAGCCACCCCACCACCACGAGGAGGATGACCAATGAGTACATCCGCGTTTCGTTGGCGTACCGGACGGCGTAGGGAGAGACCGCCACCACCGCCACAGCCACCCAGGCCAGCGTGAGGCCGCCTTTGCGGCGCCCCAAGATCCAGACCAACGGGAGCGTCACCAGCCCGATCACTCCCGACAATGCCCGCACGGCGACGTCGCCGGTGCCGAACACGTCCATCCAACCGTGGAGGAGCACGTAATACAGAGGCGGATGGCCATCGTGCTTGAGCGCTTCGGGGATCTGGCCGATCGGGAGGCTGGCGATCTGTACCGAGAGTGCTTCATCGAGCCAGAGCGCCGACCGGGTGACGAATCGAGTCACGATGCCGATGGCGATCGCGACGGCGGCCAGAACCAGGATCTCTGGTTGGACTCGGTCGGCCTCGTTGCTCGCCACCGACGTGGGCTCGGGCTCGTGCATGGCCCCGCAGAGTACCCGTGGGGGCGGCGATCAGCGGTCACCCGGGTCAGCCCGGGGTGGGAAGGCCTTCACTACACTCTCGCCGTTCCTCCCTGCGAAAGTGATCAGATGACGCCTCCCCCCGATCCGAACACTGGGCCTCGACCAGACGTCGTCATCATCGGCGCCGGCCCCGCCGGGCTCACCGCCGCGTTCGAGTTGTCCAAGGCCGGTCGGACCGCCACCGTGCTCGAAGCCACCGACATGGTCGGGGGCATCTCTCGAACCGTCGAGGTGGATGGGTGGCGATTCGACCTCGGGGGCCACCGCTTCTTCACCAAGGTCCAGCCGGTGGAGGACCTTTGGCACGAGATCCTTCCCGATGAGGATTTCCTCATGCGACCTCGTATGAGTCGGATCTTCTATGACGGGAAGTACTTCGATTATCCCCTCAAGGCGTCGAACGCCCTGAAGAACCTCGGCATCATCGAGGCGGTTCGTTGCGTCGTGTCCTACTTCTGGGCTCGGACCAAGGTGAGTGTCGCGAAACTGCTTGGTCGCCATCGACCCGAGACGAGTCTTCAGGACTGGATCACGAATCGGTTCGGCAAGCGACTCTTCGATCATTTCTTCAAGACCTACAACGAGAAGGTCTGGGGTGTTCCGGCCAGCAAGTTGCAGGCGGACTGGGCCGCTCAGCGCATCAAGAACATGTCGTTGTGGAACGCGGGGATCAATGCCGTCCTTGATGCCGTGCCGAGCTGGGTTCCGTTCGTCCACAAGGGCAAGTCCACCGACATCACGTCTCTGATCGAGGAGTTCCAGTACCCGAAGTTCGGACCCGGAATGATGTGGGAGACCGCAC
>CAZMJK010000067.1:0-8913 GCA_964566555.1 uncultured Bifidobacterium sp.
CCGCTTCGGTGACCATCTGGCAGTACAGGTCGTAGCCCACCGACGCGATGTGTCCACTCTGACCTGTGCCGAGAAGATTCCCTGCCCCCCGGATCTCGAGATCGCGCATTGCGATACGGAATCCAGAACCGAGTTCGGTGGCTTCTCCGATCGTGCGCAAACGCTCGAATGCTTGCTCGGTGAGCGAGCGATCCGGGGGGAAGAACAGATAGGCATAGGCGCGGCTCCCCGACCGCCCCACCCGGCCTCGCAACTGATGAAGCTGACCCAGTCCGAGAAGGTCGGCGCGGTCCACCACGAGGGTGTTCACCGTCGGCATGTCGATACCCGATTCGATGATCGTCGTGCAGACCAGAACGTCGAACTCGCCCTCCCAGAAATCGAGGACGACCTTCTCGAGCGACCCTTCATCCATCTGCCCATGAGCGATAGCGATACGCGCTTCCGGAACGAGATCCCCGAGCTGCGTGGCCACCCGTTCGATGTCTTGGACCCGATTGTGGACGAAGAAGACTTGACCCTCGCGCAGCAGTTCACGCCGAATCGCCTCGGCGACGGCGCGCTCGTCGTACTCGCCGACGTAGGTGAGGATGGGCTGACGCTCGCTCGGTGGCGTGTTGAGCAGTGTGAGATCGCGAATGCCGGTCAAACTCATCTCGAGGGTTCGCGGAATGGGAGTCGCCGAAAGTGTGAGTACGTCGACGCCGACCTTGAGTTCCTTGATCGCTTCCTTGTGTGAGACGCCGAAACGCTGTTCCTCATCGACGACGAGGAGTCCGAGGTCCCTGAACGCGAGGTCGCTTCCGAGCAATCGGTGGGTCCCGATCACGACATCCACGTCACCCGACTCGAGATCGGCGATCACTCTGCGCGCCTGCGCCGCCGTGAGGAAACGACTCAACATCTCCACCCGGATCGGATAGCCGGCGAAACGCTCGCTGAAGGTCTGGAGATGCTGTTGCGCCAACAACGTCGTGGGCACGAGCACCGCGGCCTGCTTGCCGTCCTGCACCGCCTCGAATACCGACCGGACCGCAACCTCGGGCGTGCCGGAACCTACATCGCCGCATACCAATCGATCCATCGGCGACTCGGACTCCATATCGGCCTTCACTTCCGAAATGGCGGTCTTCTGATCCGGCGTGGGCTCGTAGGGGAACGACTCCTCGAGTTCGCGTTGCCACGGCGTGTCGGGACCGAACGCATGACCAGGCGCGTGGATCCGTTTCTGGTACAGCACGACGAGTTCCTGAGCGATCTCGGTGACGGCTTCGCGAACTCGCGCCTTGCTCTTCTGCCATTCACCGCCGCCCAGTCGACTGAGAGTCGGAGCATCGCCTCCGGTGTAGGGGCGCACGGCGTCGACCTGGTCGCTCGGAACGTAGAGCTTGTCGTCGCCGCGGTACTCGAGCAGCAAGTAATCGCGTTCCACCCCTCCGATGGCGCGCTTGACCATGCCGCCGTACCGACCGACGCCGTGGTGGTAGTGAACGACGAAATCTCCCGGGGCCAGATCGTCGAAGTGACCCTGCGCCACCGCTTTGCGAGGACGGGCACGGCGATGGGCACGACGACGTCCGGTCACATCGGATTCGGCCAAGAGGGCAAGACCAACCTGAGGCACGCGAACGCCACGTTCGAGTGGAGCCACGACGATGTGACCACCCGGGGCCGCGAGGTCCTCGTTGCCGCGTTCGTCGAATGAGAGGTGCACACCCTGATCGCCGAGGAGGGCGATGAGTCGGTCGGCCGAACCACTCCCGTCGGCCGCAACGACCACCGAGCCCCCTTCGCTCAACACCGAGCGGAGTTGGTCGATCAGCACCGAGCCGTCCCCCACCACCGGATCCCAGCCGAAGGCGCCGACGATCGGGGTGTCAGGGGAATCGGGAACGTCGAGAACCGTCCACATGGGAGCCGTCGTTCGTCCGAGAAGACGGTCGAAGGGAACGTGCAACTGAGGGAACGACCCTTCCGCTCCCCATGTTCGGGAGAGCGACCGTTCGAGGTCGTCCTCCTCGGCGAGGATGTCGGCGGCTCGATCACGCATGCGTCGTGGTTCGATCAACAGGATCTGCGCGTCGTTGCGTAGGAGATCGAACAGCACCTCGGGTTCGTCGCCGTCATCGTCGACCAGCCACGGGAGCCAACTCTCCATTCCGTCGAAGATCTGCCCTTCGGCCAGTCGTTCCCATTGTTCGCGCCCCCACGGCTGCGAGCCCACGAGTCCGGCCGCACGTTCCCGAACCTCCACTGTGGGCATGAGTTCACGACACGGGAAGATCGTCACCTCCGCCACTGCGACCGTGGCCCGCTGATCGGCGATGGAGAACTCCGTCAGTCGGTCGACCTCGTCACCCCAGAGATCGATGCGAACCGGAACGTCCGCGGTGCTCGGATAGACGTCGACGATCGATCCGCGCACCGCGACCTCGCCACGATGCTCCACCTGCACTTCCCGGCGGTAGCCGGAGGCCACGAGGCGCTCCATGAGTTCATCAAGGTCAGCGACATCGCCCACACCGATCCTGATCGGTTCGATCTCTCCGACATGCGGACCGAGTCGCTGGACCAAGGCTCGGACAGGAGCGACGATCACCGCCGGCGCTCGTTCGGGTTCACGAAGACGCCACAACACCCGGCTCCGACGTCCCATCGTGTCGATCGCCGGACTCACGCGCTCGAACGGCAGCGTCTCCCACGCGGGGAAGACCTCGACGTCATCGGCCCCCACGAAGGCCGTCAGGTCGTTGACCAGTCGTTCGGCCTCAGCCGTGGTCGGCACCGCGACCACGACAGGTCGCCGCCCGGACCGATCCACCAGCGAGGCGATGGTGATGGCCCGTGCCGGCTCCGGGACGACGATCGATCCCTCGCGCCGACCGAGCACCGAGACCAGGGCGGGCTCATCGGCCAACATCGGGATCAGATCAGACAGAACCATGAGTCCTCAGACACGCGGGTATGCCCGGCACCGAGCGGGCCGGGGGTGGGAGGTGAGACTAGCCAGCCTCCGAGAGGGAGACTCCCGGCACCCGCCCGTCCCCGTCCAGGTTTCGGCAATGTGAAACGCGGCGACGATGATTGCGCCGAGGGGCCCGTCGGGTGTCAACTAGGCCGGTTATGACAACCCCCGCTGTGAGTCAACCCTCGGCCGGTCCGGCCCCGCTGCCACCGTCGACCCGAACACCGATCCCCGAGAGTCGGATGTTCCGATTCAAGAATCGACTTCTCGGCCGCCCGCTGAACACCGACCAACTCGAGCATGAACGACTCGGCAAGCCAACTGCTCTGGCCGTGTTCGCGTCCGACAACCTCTCGTCGGCCGCCTACGCCACCGAGGAGATCCTCCACACGTTGCTCTTGGCGGGCATTGGAATCGTCGCGTTCCAGTACGTGCTCCCGATCACGTTCGCGATGATCGCGGTGCTGATCATCTTGATCCTGAGTTACCGGCAGACGATCAAGGCCTATCCGTCGGCGGGCGGCGCCTACATCGTGACGAAGGACAATCTCGGCGTCCTTCCGGCGCAGGTCGCAGGAGTGTCACTCCTCACCGACTACATCCTCGTCGTCGCCGTGTCGGTCTCGGCCGGCACCGCCGCGCTCTACTCGGTGTTCTCGGAGCTCTACCCCTACCGCGTCCTCATCGCGCTCGGGTTCATCGCCATCATCGCCATCGGCAACCTCCGAGGAGTGAAGGAATCGGGCCGCATCTTCGCGGTCCCCACCTACTCGTTCGTCGTCGCTATGGCCCTCATGATCGGTTATGGCCTTTTCAAGGCGGTCTTCGGCGGCGGGATCGAACAGATCTCGATCGACCAGATGAATCCGGAGCAGGCCCACGAGGCACTCGGGATGAGCGCCGTCGGCTGGTTCCTCGTGCTGCACGCCTTCGCGTCGGGTGGAGCGGCCGTGACCGGCGTCGAGGCGATCTCCAACGGTGTTCCCGCCTTCCGCGAACCGTCATGGAAGAACGCAGCACAGACCCTCGTGATCATGGGCACGATGCTCGGGTTGATGTTCATCGGCATTTCGTGGCTCGCCTCCGAACTGCACACCATCCCGGTCACCGGCAAGACGGTCATCGCCCAGATCGCGGAAGCGGTCTACGGGAGTTCCGGATTCGGTCGAGTCATGTTCGTCTTCACCCAGTTCGCCACGATGCTCATCCTCGTGCTCGCCGCCAACACGGGCTTCGCCGACTTCCCCCGACTCGCGAGTTTCCAGGCCGAGGATTCGTTCATGCCTCGCCAGCTGACCAAGCGCGGTCACCGTCTCGTCTACAGCAATGGCATCTTGGCGCTGGCCAGCATCGCCGCCGCCCTCGTCGTGATCCTCGGTGCCGATGTGAGTCGACTCATTCCGCTCTATGCGATCGGCGTGTTCCTCAGTTTCACGCTCTCACAGGCCGGAATGGCCCGACGTCACATCCGCCTCAAGGAGGAGGGTTGGAAGACGGGCCTTCTCATCAACGGGGTCGGTGCAATCGTGACCGCCGTCGTCACGGTGGTGATCAGCGCCACCAAGTTCATCGACGGCGCGTGGGTCATCATCCTGATGATCCCCGTCTTCGTGTGGATCGTGGTTCGTCTCAACCACCAATACGAGGCGGAGAAGGCGGAACTCGAGGAGGATGCGACACTTGCAGCCACTGCCCCGGTGCTCAAACGACACGCCGTCGTCGTGCTCATCGACAAGATCGACCGGACCTCGGCTCGTGCCATCCAATACGCACGCACCCTTCACCCCGATCGACTCGATGCCGTCCACATCGCTGTCGACGAACAACACGCCAAAGAACTCTCGAAGGAGTGGAGCAACCTCCCGCTCAAGCAGATCTCTCTCGACGTGCGCGAATGCCCCGATCGACGGATCAACCGGACGGTTCTCGAGGTGGTGTCGGAACTCGCGGCCGATGGTCAGACCGAAGTCACGATCCTCATCCCCCGACGCGAATACCGGTCGGCATGGCATCGACTGCTCCACGACCACACAGCAGATGGCATCGCGAAGGCTCTCGGCGATGTCCCTCATGCGAACGTGACCTTCGTTCCCTATCACCTCACCCGCACATCCAAGGGCCAACACATCCACAAGGTGGAGACCGGTTCGATGTCAGGGACATCGGGGATTCACAACTGAGATGAGCCTGTTCACCAGCACAACGAAGCGCCTCGAGAAGGAGCGCGCCATCCAGGCCAAACAACAGTTCGCGGCTCTCGGTGAGCGCTCACTGACCGGTGTGATCCCCATCGCCGACGTCAAGTGGCGAGAAACGGTCAAGGTCGCCGGACGCGTCAAGGCGCTGCGGGTACAACCATGGGCCGATCAGGTCGCCAGCCTCGAACTCACCCTCGCCGACTCGACCGGAGGCGTCACGGTGGTGTTCTTCGGTCGCCGAACGCTCGGCGGCGTGACCCTCGGCAGTCATCTCGTCGTCGAGGGAATGACAAGTGAGCATCATCATCTGCTCACGATCCTCAACCCGTCGTACCAACTGCTGCCGCGACAGGTCGAACTTCCCTACTGAAACACAGGATCGGTCGCGAACTTCACGGAGTCCGCCAGTTCCTCAGGAAGACGTTCGGGCATTGACGCGATTCATGGCCGCTTCCGGACCCTCACTCACGATGAGTTCAACCGCGTCGGCTGCAGTTTCGATGGCCTCGTTGAGAGCTTCCCGATCCGCCTTGCTCACCTTCTTGAGCACATGATCGGCACCGAGTTCCTTGCTCGGCGGTTTCCCCACACCGATGCGCACGCGAACGAACGCGTCACTATGGAGATGGGACTTGATCGAACGAAGCCCGTTGTGACCAGCAAGCCCGCCGCCGATCTTGATCCGCACGACACCGGTCGGGAGATCGAGTTCATCGTGCACGATCACCAGCGCGGCCGGTTCCTCGATTCCGAATCGTCGAACGAGCGGTGACACCGACTCGCCGGACAGATTCATGAACGTCGTCGGTTTGGCCAGCGCCACGCGCTTCTGTCCGACGCGTACCTCGTCGACCAGCGCCCGTTCCTTGCCCGTCTTCAAGCGACCCTGATGGCGTCGTTCAAGAAGGTCAATGACGGCGAAGCCGACGTTGTGGCGCGTTCCGTCGTACTCCGAACCCGGATTTCCGAGGCCGACGACGAGAACGTCGGCCGGTGTGCCGCGTCGGGGGCGATCACCGCCCCGGCCGCCGAAGGCCACTTACTCGGCGTCGCCCGCAGCCTCGGCCGGAGCGCTGGCCTCTTCGCCTTCGCCGCCGTCGGCCGCATCGCCCTCAGAAGCGGAGTCTTCAATTGAGAAACGAGTGGCCAGACCGAGCACGAGCTGCACTGCGTCATCGACATCGGTCGTGACTCCAGCAGGCATCGTGATCATTCCGACGGTGATCGAATCGCCGATATCGAGATCGGTGATATCGATCTGACTCGGGATGTCGGTCGGCTTTGCCTTCACCGTGAGCGTCTTGAGCGGCTGATCGACGATGCCTCGACGACCCTCCACCTTCTTCGCCTCACCCACGAGCGTCAGCGGAACTTCGACAGCGACAGCAGCGTCCGGATCGACGCGGAGGAAGTCGACGTGGAGGACGTTGCGTCGGATCGGGTGGCGCTGGAGATCCTTGATGATGGCGAGGTCCTTCTGTCCGTCGACATCGAGCGTGATCAGCGCGTTCATTCCGGCCTCGGTGGTGAGCGCACGACGCAGATCGGGCCACGGCACCGAGACGGCCACCGAGTCACGGCCCAGGCCGTAGACGACCGCGGGCACATGACCGTCGGTCCGCATGCGGGTCGACGAGCGGGATCCGGCGACTCGACCGGTGGTGGCAGTGAGGGTGATGGCCATGATTGGGGGCTCCTGGGGGCAGCGCGGGTGCGCGCCGACGGCGGACGAACGTGAAACGGACTGACGATCCTACCGATCGGCCCCCATCGAGGCGAACTGACCCGGCGAGCCCCTCCCCCCGCCGAAGGGGATGACCACCGCCCCTCCCATGATGGACCTTCGGCCCTAGGGCGAGGACGGACCCACCGGCACCATGCCCCATGTGCGGTCGACTCAGACCGTCGCGACCCGCAAGGAGCTCCCAGTGTCGTCTGCAGCCACCACCACCATCCGGCCCGATGCCCCGCAGATCGAGGCCCAGGCCGCGCCAACCACCGACGCCACCGATCTCTCCTACGGCCGGGCGGTGATCCTCGGCTCCGTGTTCGGCATCGTGGCCTTCATCGCGCTTCTCTGGGTCGTCGTGAAATTGATCGCCCCCGATTGGTCGGTCGGTTCGACCGGCATCGTGGCGATCTGGACGGGCCTGTGGTGCGGACTCTTCCTCGGAGGAACGATCGCCGTGGGTCGCTGGTCGCACAAACAGGGACACTGATCCCGTTTGTGAGGCGGGCAGGCGGCGAGGGCGGTCCCGCCGCCTCTTCTTCGCGTCGCGATCAGCTCTGGTTGTGCCCGTCGAAGATCTCGCTCACGGAGGTGTCTTCGAAGACCGCATCGATCGCGTCGGCGATGATCCCCGCAACGGAGAGCACCTCGATCTTTTCCGACTGCTTCTCGGGCGGCAGCGGCAACGTGTTGGTCATCACGACTTTGGAGATACACGAGTCGTTCAATCGCTGAATCGCAGGTCCGCTGAAGACCCCATGCGTGCAGGCTGCATAGATGGTGGTGGCACCGCGGGACTTGAGTTGCTCGGCCGCGGCGACGATCGTTCCGCCCGTATCGATCATGTCGTCGATCAACACACACGTGCGGCCTTCGACCTCACCGACGACATCGCGAGCTTCGACGGTGTTCTTGACACCCTTCACTCGACGCTTGTGCACGATGGCGAGATCGGCATGAAGCTGATTCGCATAGCGCTCGGCCACCTTCACGCGACCGGCATCAGGCGACACGATCACGAGATCGTCGCCGAGTCCGGCCATGTAGTCGACGAGTACCGGCATCGCCGTGAGGTGGTCAACGGGACCGTCGAAGAAGCCTTGGATCTGACCTGAATGCAGATCAACGGAGATGAGTCGCTTCGCGCCAGCCGCCTTGAACATGTTGGCGATCAACTTCGCCGTGATGGGTTCACGACCTTCCGATTTCCGATCCTGGCGTGCGTAGCCGTAGAAGGGCGCCACAGCGGTGATGCGCTTGGCCGATGCCCGCTTCGCCGCATCGACCATGATGAGCTGCTCCATGATCGCGTCGTTGACCGACATCTCGGAGGTGCTCACGTGGGTCTGGATGATGAACACATCCGTACCCCGCACCGACTCACCGAACCGGGTGTGGAGCTCTCCGTTGGCGAACTCGGCGAGATTGGCATCGCCGAGTTCGACACCGAGTCGTTCAGCGATTTCCTGAGCAAGAGGCAGATTCGCCCGACCAGAGACGAGGTGGAGACGCTTCTTGGTGACGAGTTCCATTCGGTTTCTTTCGCCGGTGTGGTCAGAGGTCATGTGCGGTCCGAAGTGTAGAACGGCCCGGGCTCCGCACCGTCAGGAACGACTGCGCCGGGTTCGAGAACTGCGAACGGTCCGAGCCGAACTCGGTCGCCGATCACCGCATGACGGGCTACGACCTGCTCAACGACCGCGTGCGCGCCGACTTCGCAGTCGACCAGGCGCGTGTTGGGGCCGATCTCGGTTCCGGCTCCGACGACACAGGACCCTTGGAGGATCGTGTCGGGGAACAAGGTGACGTCAGCAGCGAGGCGGACCGTCGTATCGACATACGTTCGCTCGGGATCGACCATCGTCACCCCTTTCCGCATCCACAACTCGTTGGTTCGGCGACGAAGTTCGGCCTCCGCCGCCGCCAACTGCAGACGGTCGTTCACCCCCGTGGTATCGGCTGGATCCTCGGCCACCACGGCCGACACCCGGTACCCGGCACCGGCGAGCACCTCGACGACA
>CAZMJK010000068.1:0-7812 GCA_964566555.1 uncultured Bifidobacterium sp.
GTTCGACCCCGGTCAACGTGTCGGGTGGTCTCGAGTCGAAGGGTCATCCCATCGCCGCCACCGGCATCGCCAACATCTGGGAGATCTGCCATCACCTCCGCGGTGAAGCCGGTCCCCGTCAGATCGAAGGTGCGAAGGTGGGTCTCGCCCACGTCATCGGCCTTGGTTCGGCCTGCGGCGTGCACATCCTCGAGAAGTCAGGTCTCTGAGACCCCGCACCTGCGGGTCGTTCACCGTGCCTTCTCGACTTCCCGCGTCCGAACGTCGTCAGCAGCTGGTCGATACCGCGCTGGCGACGTTCGCGCGTCTGGGCTTCCGCGACGCGTCGATGAACGACATCGCCGAGGCGGCGGGCGTCACCAAGCCGGTGCTCTATCAGCACTTCGAGTCGAAACGGGAACTCTTCCTCGAACTTCTCGCCGACGTCGCCAGTCGCCTCCGTGCCGCGGTTCGCGACGCAGCGGCGTCCACGGCCGCTGATGGCCCCCGGGCCCAGGTCGAGGCCGGGTTCGCGGCGTGGTTCACCTGGGTCGACGGCAACCGCGACGGCTTCACCGTGCTCTTCGACAGCGAGGTGCGACGCGACCCCGAGTTCGCCGAGCAGGTGGCCAAGGTGCAGCGGCAGATGGCCGACACCGTTGCCGAGTTCATCGTCGCGGAAGGGCTTGCGCCCGAGCGTCGTCGACTCCTCGCCTACGGGATCGTCGGACTCGGTGAAAGCACGTGCCGACGCTGGCTCGAGAAGGAGATCGATCTCGATGCCGACGAGTTGGCGGTGCAGGTCGCGGGTCTGGCGTGGTCGGGCCTGCGCGGTCTCTCGCCGACCTGACCGACCTCGAGTCGCCGCTAGCGACCGTTCTCGAGGTCGTCGCGTTCGGCGGCCTTCACGGCGTAGCCGGCCACGATCGCCGGCGCGAGGAGCGCCGACCCGAACACCATGAGCACCACGATCGCGGTCACGAGTCCGCCGGTGAATCCGGCGAAGAAACCCACGAAGAAGATCACGACGGCGATGGCGAACAGGGCGTACCCCAATCGCTGTCCGAGCGATGCCGCTCGGGCGATCTGTGCCCGTCGTCGGCGCACCGGGTCGTTGGCGTGGTCGGACGGTGTGGTCACGGCAACCAGCCTGCCTCATCGAGCAGTGTTTGGAGTGCAGATTCCATGACCTCGAGCGAAAGGTGCGACTCGGCCACCGCTCGATTGTGATCGAGGAGACCGACATCCGGATGCTCCTGCCATGAGCGAAGGGCGTCGAGATCCTGCGGATCGAACCAGTGGAATCCGAGTCGGCGCAGTTCCTCGGCCACCGGGTAGCGACTCACGATGGCCGGTCGACGATGAATGGCGGCGTCGACCGGAGGGTTCCCGAACCCCTCCCACGTCGACGGAAAGACGACGACATCGCTGGCCGCGTACATGTCCGCGAGGGACGCCGAAGGAGCGTGCACCACCTTCATGCCCCGTTGCCGAGCATCCGAGAGAAGGGAGTCGAGAGTCGGGGCGAATCCCTCTTCCGGTGGACCCGTGAGCCAGTACGTCGCTCCGAGCTGCTCAGCGCAGTCGAGCGCGAGTGGAATGTTCTTGCGTTCGATGGCACGCACGGGATGCACCATCACGACTTCGTCGTCGGAGAAGCCGAGGCGCTGCCGTTCGCGTTCGCGGTCACCGAGAGGGGTGTGGATGTCGAACCCGTTTCGGATGGTGACAGCGTCGAAGCCGCGATCCCGGAACTCCTCCGCAGTGAGTTCATTGATGGTGACGTGCCGCCACTGACCGCTGGGGACCAGTTCGCGTGGCGGGAGTTCCGTGACATCGGCATAGCGATCGCGCTGCCAAGCGGGATCGTGATGGTGCCAGATGGTCGGCGCCCCGGCGCGCGCCGTCGCAAGTGCGATCGAGGCGGGAAGGTTCATGGGAATCGACCCCATGTTCTCGACGATGACCAGATCCACACCATCGAGCGCGGCCTCGAGTTCAGTGGCGAGGCGGTCGATCTCGGCGTCGGTGGCGGCCGCTGATCCGTGGAGACCGGCGGCCCCGTCGGGCCATCGTCCGATCGCGAGGTCGGGGAGCACGACATCGACATCCCCCTCCCCGGCGACGGTTCGCACCTCGAATCCCAGCCGATGCAGCGCGGAGATCCACGTATCGGCCACGATGGACACCCCATCGGTTCCGCCGAGCCGAAACGAAAGCACTGCGCACGTGGACATTGACACCGGAAGGGGACGAAGGTGATCGAAGGGAGCGACGTCACGCTACCGGTGGATCCGGCGACGGTGCGGGCCGAGGCGCGAGCGGTGCTCGAGGCCAACTGGCGTCCCGAGGGCTACACCGTTCCCAATGCCGAGGTGTACCCGTTCCAGTGGCTCTGGGATTCGTGTTTCCACGCGATCACATGGGCCGATCTCGGCGAAGGTGATCGGGCTCGTCGCGAACTTTCCCATCTGTTCCGCACCCAGAACGCCGAGGGGTTCGTACCTCATGTCGATTACGAGTTCCTCCCGACGCACCATTCCGAGTTCTGGAAACGAGAGGGACAGTCATCGATCACGCAACCGCCCATGTTCGGTCATGCGATCGCGGAACTCGCGCGACGTGGCATCGGTGTCGATGACGTCGTCGGACCGGCCACCTCGGCACTGAACTTCCTCTTCGATCGACGCCACCGGGTGGAAGGACTGATAGCCCTGTGTCATCCATGGGAGAGCGGTGGAGACGATTGCCCGCGTTGGGATCACTGGTGTCCCGGAGGATGGAGCAAGGAGCGTTGGTTCGGGATCAAGGGCGACCTCGTCGATTCCCTCTCCTTCTCCGAGATCGGGTCGCCGATTGCGAATCCCGCTTTCGTCGTCGCGAGTTGCGGGTTCAACGCCCTCGTCGCCTTCAACGCTCTGGAACTCGCGTCGGTGTCGAACGACGATCGATTGATCGACAAGGCGATCCAACTCATCGGTGAGCTGGATGGTCGGTGGGACGAGGAATGCGGAACCTGGGTCGATGCCGGTGACTCTGCGTCAACCTCGGGTCGCGTGCGCACCCTCGATGCGCTCCTGCCGGTACTCGTGAGTTCTCATCAGGAAGCGATCACACGGGTGTTCGCCGCACTTCGCGACGACTCGGCCTTCGGCGGAGTGGCCGGTCCTTCCGGAGTCCATCGGCATGAACCAACATTCGAGCCGCGCACCTATTGGCGGGGGCCAGCGTGGCCGCAACTCACCTATCTGTTCTGGGTCGCAGCGCGTCGCCACGATCGTGGCCAGGACGCCACCGCGTTGGCCGACATGCTGACCCTCGGTGCCCTCGCATCCTCATGGTCGGAGTACTGGGATGCGAACGACGGGACGGGGCTCGGTGCCGCGCCGCAATCCTGGGCTGCGCTCGCCGCAGTCGTGCAGACGCGCTGAACAACCGTTGCCGTGATGTCGTTGCGGCGTCGGTGCTGTGACTACGACGCGCGATGAAGTGGGTCGGCCTGCGCTGCCGCGGCGGCATCCTCGCGCTCGATCTCGGCGGCCGTGAGGATGCGGACGGAACTTCCGCCCGCCGGCGTGGGGCGGGGCGGCGGGACGAGCGTGCTGGCTCGGACTTCCGGATCGAGGATCGTGCCGGAGATCCGCACCTCTCCAGTGAGGTCGCGGGTGAGCGCCAAATGGTTTCGCGGGTCGGGCACGACCTCGACGATGGACCAGAGCGCGGCGTCGGCGCCGACCGGGAGACGCACAGTTGAGGCGCGGGACGACGGACGTGCTGCGGGCTCGACCTCGGATCGTCGGTTGGCGATGAGGGCGATCACGAGGAGAACTGCGAGAAGGAGAGCAGCAATCACGAGCACCATGTCGACAAAAAGTAGAGCGAGCGCGCGTCTCGGTGGTGGATCCTCGCCGTCATCGCGAGCTGTCTTCTTCAGCGCGAATCGTCGGTCGCGCCCGGGCGCCGCGACGATCGTGCGCGACGCGCGTTCTCGCGCGGGGACGCGCCTCTCGTTGTCGTCGCGGGGTGCGGCGCGCTGCGGTCAGCGCCGCGACTCTTTGACCGATCCCGTCAACTTGCCCTTCGGATCGAAGGCCGTGCATCCGATGGTCTGGACTCCACGAGTGCGCTGTTCCTGACTCGGGAGCACCCAGCCCACTTCGAGCGAGGAACTCGGATACGGGATGCCCACGTAGGTGCGGAAGGCGGCTGGACACAATTTCTTCGCCGCGCTCACGAACTGCTCGGTCGAGGGCACGGGTGTGGCTGGAAGTCCGGCGTTGGGAGTGGCGATGACTTCGTACTGGTGAGGGAGATCGCAACTCAGGCGCAGGATGACGTCTTTGTCCGACTTCTGGGTTGCGTCGGCAGTGGGTACGGCCCGCGTCGTCACGGCCTTCCCTGATGCCACCGATCGGAGATCGATGCACTCGCCCACGACGGGTCCGTAGACAAACGAGAGCCGACCCACACCGGCCTCGGGCTCGAGTGTGGTCGTCGTCGTCTCACCGGGAGCGACGGTGGTGGTCGTCGTCGTGGTCGCACCGTTCGCCGAACTCTTGGTCGATGACGAACACGCGCCGAGTACGAGCGCGCCGAGCATCACCGTGCCGGCAGCGGCGAGGAGGAAGGGTCGAGAGCGGAGGGGTGGGATGGTCATGGTCAGTAGGACGCCGGGAGGAGGCGGGCGATGTTGGTGAAGGCGAGGAAGAGGAACACGAGTGTGATCGGCGTCCCGATCGCGTACGTTGCGATGAACCGCCAGTCCTTCCATCGTGCCACCCGCTTGGCTCGCTGACGCTGCAGGTCGGGTGTCCAGAATCGAGCGAGCCACCACGTGCCGAACCATGCACCTGCGGCGAGGAGCGACCAGAACACCGAAGCGGGCCAGGCCGATGGGTCGCCACCGGCGAGCGCGTCCTGCGAGGCGTCGGTGGTGACGCCATCGATCTCGGGGATCGGGGTGGCCGGTGCCGGGTTCGAGGTGAGCGTCGCCGTCACGACGATGCGTCGGGCTGCGCTGAACTTCGGGTGACAGGCCATCAGCGTGAGTCGGTTCCCGAAGGATTGATCGAGGATGGAGACGTCGTTGGCCGAAACGATGCGGTGACCGATCGGTTCGCCCGATGTCGGTTCAACCTGTGCGTCGACCTTGTAGGTGAACGTGCCTTGGAGGGTCTGCACCGTGATGAGGTCGCCGGGCACGAGTTCATCGATGCGGTTGAACGGGGCCTTGTAGGTCGTCCGGTGGCCGGCGACCGCGGCGTTTCCGGGTTGTCCCGGCATCGGTGTCTGCGGGAAGTGTCCGGGACCCTCCTGGAGCCAGCGGAGATCGACCCCCTGCACCACGATGAAATCGGAACCGATCGCGTCGATGGAGAGTCGGGCGATCGCATCTCCCGGTTCCGGAATCGGGAGATCCGCGGGAGCGGTCGTCACCTGAGACGTGCCCGCGGCAACGTCGGTCGGTGGAGCGACGTCGGTCAGCTGGCGGTTGAACTCCTTGGTGAGGGCGTCCTGCGCGCGAGAGGTTGCCAGCCCCGTTCCCCACAGTTGGAACGCGACAAAGAGCAGGATCACGACTCCTGCTCGCATCATGAATCGACCGACTGCGCCAACGACGCGCCAGAACAGCACCGTCGAACCCTAGCGAGAGCGGTCGCTTGGTCTCACGGCGGGCTCCACCACTACCCTTCGGGCACCCCATGGAGCCCGACGACCCCACTTCCCGGTCCGGGACGGAGCCCGTGGTCCACCTCCGCGGGGCGGTGGCCCTGCTCGGCCGATTCCCAGCCCTTGCCGGTGTCGACCTCGATGTCGATCGCCGTCGCATCGTGCTTCTGCGCGGAGCGAACGGCGCGGGGAAGACGACGCTCCTGCGGGCGCTCGCAGGACTCGTGCCGGTTACCTCGGGCGAGGCCATGGTGCTCGGTTGCGACCTGCGCACGGATCGGCGGTCGGTGCGTCACCGAGTCGGACTCCTCGCCCATGGCACGGGTCTGTACGACGAGCTCACTGTGGCCGACAACATCCGCTTCTGGACCCGCGCCGCGCGCGCCGATCTCGCCGATGCCAGTGCAGCGATGGAACGTCTCGGGCTCGATGGTCGATTGCGGTCGGTGGCCGTCGGACGATTGTCGACCGGCCAGCGGCGACGGACGTCATTGGCCTGTCTCCTCGCACGGAGACCCGAACTCTGGTTGCTCGACGAACCTCATGCCGGACTCGATCGTGACGGGCGAGACATCGTCGATTCTCTCGTCCGTGAGGCGACGGCGGCCGGAGCAACAGTCATCCTGAGCTCGCACGAACTCGATCGGTCGATCGAATTGGCCGACGAGGTCGTGACACTCGGCGGTGGCGTCGCTCTCGATGCGTCGAACGAGGGGGAGGGGCCGCATGCTGACTGATGCATGGCTGATCGCCCGCAAGGACCTGAGGATCGAACTCCGATCGCGCGTCGCGATGAATCAGGTCGTTCCGTTCGCCCTTCTCGTCCTCGTGCTGTTCGCGTTCGCGCTGGATCCCGATCGAGGTCTCCTCGAAAAGGCCACCCCCGGCCTCTACTGGATCGCCGTGCTCTTCAGTGGACTCCTCGCTCTCCAGCGATCATTCGCCGTCGAATCGGCCGATGGTGTGACCGATGCCCTTCGGCTCTCGGGCCTCGCTCCTGCCGGGATCTACCTCGGTAAGACCTTGTCGGTGGCGTTCCAACTCTTGGCCCTCGAACTCCTCCTGGGGATTGGGGTCGCCGTCCTCTACGGCACCACGATCAGCGGCTGGTTGCTCCTGCTTTCCACGGTGGCGGTCGCGACCGCGGCGATCGCGACCGCCGGTACCCTCTTCGGCGTCGTGGCTGCCGGTCTCCGAGTTCGTGAAACCCTTCTGCCACTTCTACTGTTGCCAGTACTCGCTCCGGTCTTGATCGGATCGACACGTGCCTTCGAAGCGGCTCTCAATGGAACTCCCAGTGAGGGTTGGCCGTGGGTCGGGTTGATGAGTGTGTTCGCTGTTGTGTACGCAGTGGCCGGAGTCTTCGGGTTCGGCCCCCTGATGGAGGAATCGTGACCACCGAGACGGCCGAGCTGCGTGAAGTCAGCGACGACGGGCCGACCTCCACCGGTTCGCGCACCACCATGGCCCTCGGCATCCTGACGCTGATCGCGATCGGCCTGCTGGCGCTCTTCGGATTGGTGTTGAGTCCCGCCGATGCCAACCAGGGCGATTCGGTGCGAATCATGTACATCCACGTGCCGTCGGCCACGCTCTCCTACGTCGGGTGTTTCCTCACTTTCATCGGTTCGGCGATCTTCCTGTGGAGGAAGTCGCAGTGGTGGGACCTCGTGGCCTATGCCGGTGCCGAGGTTGCGGCGCTCTTCACCGCGTTCACCTTGGTCACCGGAATGCTCTGGGGTCGCCCCACCTGGGGTGTGTATTGGGTGTGGGATGCACGACTCACCTCGGAAGCGATGTTGATGTTGCTGCTGCTCGGGTACCTGGCCGTTCGTCGGCTGGCTGCCGATTACGACGTGCGGGCGAAGCGAGCCGCCATCGTCGGGCTCCTGCTGGTGCCGAACGTCATCATCGTTCGCCAATCGGTGCAATGGTGGCGAACGCTGCACCAGACCCCGACGCTGTCGCTCACCGGCGCCGAGATCCAAGGGCTCATGCTCTTCTCGTTGTTCACCGGATTCGTGGCGTTGACCCTCGCCTTCATCTGGATGGTGATCCATCGTTTCCGCGTGGCGTGGCTCGAGGAACAGGTCGAGGCCGGGGGCGTCGATGCGGCCATCGCCGAACGTCGGGCTGAAGGAGTCGGATCGTGAGCCCCGCAGT
>CAZMJK010000068.1:7822-8831 GCA_964566555.1 uncultured Bifidobacterium sp.
TGTACGCGCTCGTGACCGTGCTTCGCGGCCGTCGCCTCAGCACCAAGGTCCCAGCGGAGAAGCGGCGATGGAGCTGACTCCGCGCACCGGCCCCGATTCGGGGGATGGGGGATCGACGGCGACGCCTCGCCGGAAGCGCCGCATCAACCTTCCCGCGGCGATCGTGTTGGTGATCGTCATCGCCGTCGGTGGTTTCGTGATCGTCCAGGCCCTCGGCAACGCCACGACCTTCTATCGCAACGTCGATGAAGCGGTGGCGCAACGGGAAACGTTGGGTGTGAAGCGCTTCCGACTGCAGGGCACGGTGGTTCCCGGCACTGTCGAGCAAACCGGCGACGGCGTGACCTTCGAGATCGCCTACAACGGTGTACCGATGACCATTCGCCACGTGGGTGATCCTCCGGAGATGTTCAAGGAGAACCAAGCGGTGCTCCTCGAAGGACACTTCACCGGTGACGGCGCGAACACGTACAACTCCGACCTCATGATCGTGAAGCACGACGAGGTGTACATCGAGAAGAAGTCCGATCGACTCCAGCAAGCCGATGAGAAGGGTCACATCCCCGTGACGACGGTCCGGAGCGGCTCGTGAATCTGGCGCTCGGTCGGGCCGGCGTCACATTGGGGCTGGCCGCCGCCATCCTCGGGGCGATCACGATCGGCTACGGACTCATTCGGAAGCGACCGGATCTCGTTCGACTGTCGCGCTGGTATGCGGCATTGGTCCTCTTCGGTGGCGTACTGGCGGCGGTTGCCATGGAGCGCGCGCTCATCACGCGCGACTTCACCGTGAAGTACGTCGCCGATAACGGTTCGACGAAAACTCCTGCGCTCTACAACTTCGCCACCCTGTGGGGTGCCCTCGAGGGTTCGATCATCCTGTGGGCATTGATCCTCGGCGGCTATCTCGTGGCGGTCGTGCTCAAGTTCAGGAAACGACTGGCCGATCCGCTTGTCGGATGGGCGATCTTCACGATGCTCATCGTCTGCATCTTCTTCTTCTGGATGC
>CAZMJK010000069.1:0-8830 GCA_964566555.1 uncultured Bifidobacterium sp.
GCCTCGCTGGTCATGGTGTGCGACGCGAGATCGACGAGCCGCTCTGCCAATTCCGCTATGGTGAGGTCGCGACCGGTGCACACGTTGTAGGCCTCGCCCGGTTCTCCGGAGTTGATCAGTAGCCGATAGGCGCGGACGACATCGCGAACGTCGGTGAGGTCTCGCCGCGGCGTGAGGTTGCCGACCGGGACCGACGTCGACCCGTCACGCTCATTGAGGGCCACCCGCTGGGCGATCGCGGGAGCGACGAAACGAGTCGTCTGGCCGGGGCCGAGGTGATTAAAGGCCCTCACCCTGATCGTCTCGAGCCCGTGTCCGAGCCAGGCCTGGAGTGCGAGTTGGTCGGCCGCGATCTTGCTCGCGGCATACGGAGTGACCGGTCGGAACGGGGTGGACTCGGAGATCGGAAGTTCCTCAGCGGTGACTCGGCCGTAGACGTCGGCACTGCTCACGGCGAGGACTCGGGGGCCGCCGTTGTTGACGCAGGCCTGCAGGAGGTTCAGCGTGCCTTCGGCGTTCACCTGGAACGCATCGAGCGGGTGGTCCCATGACGCACCGACGTCGCTCCAACCTCCGAGGTGGTACACCACGTCGGGTCGACAGTCGGCCAGGAGTGCATTCACCGCGATCGGGTCGAGGAGATCGGGCCCATCGGCGCGGTCGACGCCGATCACCGTGTCTCCCTCGCTGACAAGGTGGCTGCAGAGATGGCGTCCGACGAACCCTGCGGCACCGGTCACGAGAGCTTTCACGACATCACCTTAGGTCTGTGCTGCGTGGGCTCGTTCGAACAGAGCGACGAGTTCATCGGTTGAGCGGTCCCAAGAGAAATGGTGAAGTCGTTCGGTTCCGGCAGCGACGAGTCGATTCGAGACGTCGCGATCGTCGAGCACGGTCTCGATCGCAGCGATGAGCGTGTCGACATCTCCGGGCTCGGCCCATTGGGCGGCGTGGTCGAGTACTTCGGGGAGCGAACCCGTGCGAGTGGCGATGACGGGAACCCCGGCGGCCATTGCTTCCAGTGGGGGAATGCCGAATCCCTCGAGGAGCGACGGATAGACGAACGCCCGCGTTCCCGCGAGGAGATCGTCGCGTTCGGCGTCGGAGAGCCATCCGGTGCGACGAATCCTCGAGCGGAAGGGAGAGGCGTCGATGACATCACGAACGGCGTCGACGCCCCAGCCATCGGGTCCTGCGATCACGAGATGGAGATCAGGTCGCCGCGCGGCGATCGCGTCGAAGGCCCTCACAAGCGATGGGATGTCCTTCCGCGGTTCGATGGTGCCGAGCGAAAGCAGGTAGGAGTCGACTCCAGCGAACGCTCGACCCCGCTGGGCACGACTCCGGCGAGTTTCATCGTCGATGGGGTCTGGTCCACCGAGATGGATCGCCCGCACTCGGTCGGGTTCGACATCCAGGGTCTCGACGACGTCGTCGGCCACCGCCTGCGACGGGGTATTGATCCAGGCTCCGTCGAGGATCTCCCGTCGCAAGAGTGCAGGAACTTGTTGAACATCCCGAGTACACATCTCGGGGAAGTGCACGGCGGTGAGATCGTGGACCATGACGACTCGCGCCGCACGCTTGGATGGAGGGACGACGTAGTTCGGTCCCCACACGACGTCGATGGGACCGGTCCACCACTCGATCGGTGGCCACGGACCGCGACGCCAGAGCATTCGCAATGGGCGTGCGACCATGGGTCGTCGATGGGCGTCGACGCCTGCGGGCAATTCATCGAGCATCGGACCGGCGCCCCGCCGAGAGACGGCGAACGCGGAGACATCGATGCCGGGCCGAGTGAGACGGTGGAGGTACGTGCGGGTAACGCCGCCGATACCGGTGCGATGGCCGATGAGTGAGGTCGCGTCGACCGCAAGACGCACGTCAGCGGCGCCCGAACTCGCTGAGGACGGAGCGCAGATCGTGCGCGACATCGGCCATGGTGCTGGCCACGTCGTGCAGCGACGGGATCGTCATTCCTGACGACCGTTCCCATTCGCGGCGCTGCACCTGAAGTCGTTGGAACCCGAGGACGCCGTAGCCGAGTCCGACGGTGACGACCTCGCGGGCCGCTCGTCGAAGGGGGTCGCAGGAGGGGTTTTCCACACCGGTCAGCGTAGACGGGGGTCAGCAGGATCCGACACTTGGACGACTACCCTTGGAACCCGTCGTGACTGTTCCCGAACCCCCCTCCACACCGGCCTCCGATCCGGTTCCGGGCCCGTTTCCTCTTGCCGGCGACGCGTCCGACTCCTCCGTCGATTCGGAATCGGGGTCCGTCTTCGACGAACTCTTCGCGGCGCTGAGTCAACCGGCGGCGGCCGAGTCGGCGTCGGTGGAGGCATCGGCGACCTTCGCCTCCCTCTACGAAGCCGAGGAGACCGAAGGGCCGGCTCCGGCGGTCGTGGCGGTGATGGTCACTCACGATCCGGGGGCATGGTTCGAGGAGACTCTGGAGAGCCTCCGATCCCAGGATTACTCGGCGCTGTCGGTGCTCGTCGTCGATGCAGCGAGCACGGACGCCATCGACCTGCGCGACCGAGTCGCCGCAGTCCTGCCCGACGCGCACCTGCGTCGACTTCCCGAGAATGCCGGCTACGCCGTCTCCGCCAACGAGGCCCTCGTGGCGGTGCAGGGTGCCGCGTTCTATCTGTTCTGCCATGACGATGTCCGACTCGAGTCCGATGCGGTTCGGTTGTTGGTGGAGGAGGCGTTCCGCTCCAATGCCGGGATCGTCGGCCCGAAATTGGTCGATTGGACTGATCCGCGCCGACTCCTGTCGGTCGGGATGGGGGCGGATCGATTCGGTCACCCCGCGGCGTATGTGGAGCGCGGCGATCTCGATCAAGAGCAACACGATGCGGTACGCGACGTCTTCTTCATCCCCGGAGCGGTGACACTCGTCCGAGCCGATCTCTTCGCTGCTCTCGGCGGGTATGACGCCGCAATGACGTTCCATGGCGAGGACCTTGAACTCTGTTGGCGTGCGCACGTTGCCGGAGCGCGGGTGATCGTCGCCCCGGCCGCGCGCGTCGCGCACCTCGAGGCGCTGGGGCAGCGGCGTCCCGTCGACGACCGTCGTCGACTCCAAGCTCGGCACCGACTCCGAGCGATGCGCGATTCGGACACCTTCGGAACTCGAATTCGAGCCACACCCGAAGCGTTCGTTCTCTCCATGATGGAGATCCTCCAGTCGGTGGTGCTCGGTCATTTCCGCCGCGCTCGAGATATCTGGTCGGCATGGACGTGGAACTCGCGGAACGCCTCGAGCGCTCGTGAGCGTCGATCGACGCTCGCCGCCCTGCGACGCGTCCCTGATAGCGAAGTTCATGCGTTCCAAGCTCGTGGTAGCGCTCGATTGACCGCGTTCATGCGCCAGCGAATCGCTCGTTCCGAAGCGGCCGCGGGCGGACGTGCCTTGATGTCGAACCTTCGAGATGCCCGATCGGCGACGCCGTTCATCGTCTGGTCGCTGATGGTGCTGTTTCTTCTCGCCGGGAGTCGCGAACTCCTGCTCCATGGCGTTCCCGCAGTCGGTGATTTCGTTCGATTCCTCCCCCCGGGGGACATGGTCGAACGTTGGCTGAGTGGGTACCAGTCGGTGGGTCTCGGATCGACCGCACCTGCACCGACGGGGTTCGGACTCCTCGGCGGCGCGAGTTATGTGCTGCTGGGTGCAACCGGTCTGCTGCGTGGCCTGCTCATCCTGGGCATGTGGCCGCTCGGTGTGCTCGGCATGTGGCGACTCACGAGTGCGATCACCTCGCAACGCGCCCGCCTCTTGAGTGCCGCCGTGTACTTGATAATCCCGGTCGCGTCGAATGCGATCTCGCAGGGTGAATGGGGGACACTCACCCTCTATGCCCTTCTTCCGTGGGTCGTCGCGCAACTCGCGCTGGCGAGCGGTCTCTCGCCCTTCGGTCCCGTCGGAGACGAGCAAGGACCCACTGTTCGCCACCGGCCGTTGTTCCATCGGGTCCTCGCCGTCGGATTGTTCGTCGCCTTGGGTGCCACGATCGACCCCGCAGTCATCGCCGTGGTCGCCGGCACGGCGATCGCTTTCGCTCTCGGTGGATGGTTCGCTGGTCAGTTCGCAGGAACCGTTCGCATACTCATCGTCGGTCTCGGTGGCGCCGCCGTCGCACTCGTGCTCCACCTGCCCTGGAGCTTGAGCTTCCTCGATGGCTGGTCGTCCATCATCGGCGTCTCGTCCAACGGGGGATTCCCCCTCGAGATCGGTGATGTCCTCCGCTTCGGCACCGGACCCTTCGGCACCGGTGTTCTCGGCTGGTTGCTCCTGATCACTGCGCTGCTTCCACTCTTCATCGCCCGGCGGTGGCGGTTGGCATGGGCGGTGCGCGGTTGGATGATGGCACTCGTCGGATTCGGGCTGACCTGGGCCTTCGGTCAGGGCTGGCTCGAGAACGTCCTCCCGGCACCGTCGATGCTGCTCGTTCCCGCAGCACTCGGCATTGCGCTCGCTGCGGGTCTCGGAATGGCGGCCTTCGAGATCGACCTGCCCGATTACCACTTCGGCTGGCGGCAACTCCTCTCGCTCGTGGCGGCCGTTGCCTTCATCGGTGCACTCGTTCCGACCTTCACATCGGCATTTTCGGGTCGATGGGCAACCCCTCGCGGCGACTTCACGCGGTCGTTGTCGTTCCTCGGCGAGGACGATGGCTCAGGCGCGTCGCGAGTGCTCTGGATCGGCGATGCCACGGCGCTGCCGCTCGAGGGGTGGCGACTCGATGCTCCTGCAGTCGATGACCTCGGCCCCGATCGAACCCTCGCCTACGCCACGACCTCCGCCGGGACCCCAACGATCGCCGAGCAGTGGCCGGGCTCCGACGACGAGGCGACGGGGAACCTGTTGCGTGCATTGCAGACGGCGGCGAACGGTGGAACGGCCCGACTCGGGTCGCTTCTGGCGCCGATGGCGGTTCGCTATGTCGTTGTGCCGGTGGCACCGGCACCGGACCCCTACGCCCGTTCCCGAGCATCGGTCCCGACCGACCTGCTCTCGGTGCTCGATGCACAGTTGGACCTCGCATCGATCACCGTCAATCCCGGTGTGCGCGTCTATCGGAACTCGGCATGGGCGCCGGGAATCGCGATCCTCCCGTCCGATGCCGAACTTCCCGACGGTGGTTCGGCGTTGCGGGACCGGACGTCGGAGTCGCTGCGTTCGGCCGCTCCCGCTCTGACCGAGTCGACCGGATTCGCGGACGCGAAAGGCGAACTGACCGGAGCGGGTCAGCTCTACGTCGCTGCCGCCGGTGATCAGTGGAACCTCAGCATCGACGGGACCTCGGCCGATCGCTCGACCGCATTCGGGTGGTCGTCGTCGTTCGACGTGACATCGGGAGGAGCAGCGACGTTGTCGTATCGCACTCCGGTCGCACGATGGCTGATGCTCGCCGGTCAGGTGGTGCTCTGGATCGTCGTGATCCTGTCGCTTCTGCGTGTTCGTGTGCGTGAGGATGAAAAGACCGATCTCCTCGCAGCGGAACCATCACCCGCAGCGGAGGTGATCGTTCCTGATGAGTCGCCGATCGATCTCGATTCGGACGAATTCTGGACACCGAAGCGCCGACGGTTCGGGAGGCGATCGTCATGAATCGAATCTGGCGACTTCCCGCACTGCTCTTGGTCCCCGCATTGATCGTCGCGGCGATCTTCGTCCAGGGGCGGATTGCCAACGATTCGACTGGCACCCAGCGGCTCAATGAGATGGTTCCCGCCGCCTCTCCCGACGAGGCCCTGAGTTCGACCTTTTATTGCGCCGCAGGGACTGCGACCGGCGTGGCGACGGGGGAGTCTGCTGGTTTCGCCGAACAGACCGTTGTGATTTCGAATGCATCGCCGAACGAATCTTCGGGAACGATCACGGCCTACACCGAGAGTGGACCCACGGCGCTCAAGGCGGTAGCGATCGGCGCGCACAGTCAGACCAGCGTTCGAATGAGTGACGTCATCAAGGCACCGTGGGCGTCGGCCGTCGTTGAGGTGTCCGGTGGTGGCATCACCGTTGTCCACGAACTCCGCGGTCCGGCCGGTCGGTCGATCAGCGCCTGCGCATCGAGTCCGTCGTCGAAGTGGTACTTCCCTTCGGGTACGACGAGAGCCGGAGCGCGCAATTTCCTGGCGCTGTTCAACCCGTTCCCGGGTGAAGCGACGCTCGATATCTCGTTCGACACCGAGGACGGAGCGCGAACCCCGCAACAACTCCAGGGGACGGTCGTCCCCGGTGGCCGAGTCGTCATGGTCGACGTGAGTGCCATCGTGACCTTGCGCGAGCGAGTGGCGACCACGATCGATGTTCGCATCGGACGTGTGATCGCCGAACAGATACAGAGTGCTGACGGGAGAGCGACGTCGGAACAAGGGCTCACATCAGTGCTCGGTGCGACCACGGTCGCACCGCTGTGGACCTTTCCGGTGGCGACGGCGGCGTCGACGACGGCTCGTGAGATCGTTTCGGTCATCAACACTGCCGAGTTCGATACCGAGGTCCAGGTCGAGATCCTGCTCGATGATCCGGTGACGAACGGCAGCGTCGAACCATTCCTCCTGCAGGTGGCGTCGGGGCGATCGGCACAGATCGACCTCGGCTCCGACCCTCGAATTCCGAAAGCGGTGGGCCGATGGCTCGTCGTTCGATCCACGAACGACGCCCCGATCGTGGCGGGGCGCTCGATCGGCGCGGCTCGTTCGGGCTCGTCAGGTGGACTTGCCTTCTCCATGGGAGTACCGGTGCTCGCAACATCGTGGCTCGGAACTGTGGCGTCGATCAGCGAGGTCTCCTCGACCCTGATCGCCGTGGCGAATCCGTCGGCGATCGAAACTGCAACCGTGACCATTTCCACCCACGCGCAGGGCAGCGTGACTGACGTGGCTTCGACCCGATCGGTTCGTATCGCTCCGGGGCAGCGACTGGTCCTCAACCTCTCGGCCGCCACGGCGGGCCGAACCTCCGCGTCAGTGCAGGTCCAGTCCGACCAACCCGTGGTCGTCGGGCAATGGATGACCAGCACGGCTCCAGCGGAGATCATGACGATCTCCGATTTCCCCGTGGTGGGGACCGAGTCGCTGCCGAGCGACGTCTTCACTCCCAATCAGGCTGTGGAGGAGTCGGTCGGTCTTCCTTCCGACGACACGGTTCCCGAGACCACGACCACCACGGCGGCTCCAACCACGACGGTGGCCCCCACTCCGTCGTCCACGGTCGCCGGTGTGACGACGACGGTTCGCTGATCGATGGAGCGCCTCCTGCTGGCGGTTTTTCTCGTCGGCATCGCTGTCGTCGTGGCGGTGGTGCTGCAGCGCCGGAAACCAGCGCCGCCCGCGGCGACGCAGTGGCATGTGCCGGTGCAATTGGATCGGAATGATTTCAATCGACCCGACGCACCGTGGTTCGTGGCGGTCTTCACGTCGTCGACCTGCGACGCGTGCGCAGGGGTGTGGTCGAAGGCACAGCACCTCGATGCCGGTCCCGACGGGCCGGTGACGGTTCAGCAATTGGAGGCTGTGGAGGATGCGGAACTGCATCGGCGCTACGGGATCGACGCCGTACCACTCGTCCTCATCGCCGATGCCGACGGCGTTGTCCAACGGCACTTCGTCGGACCGGTGACCGCTACCGATCTCTGGGCGGCAGTCGCCGAGGCTCGGTTTCCGGGTTCGACACCGGATGGGTGCGAAGACCACGTCTGACGACGTTGCCGCGCCGAGACGACGTCAATTGTCGGTGGCGTCGATTTCGGCCTCGACCGGCGGGGCGTCGTTGATCCCACTCGGCGACATCGGAATCGACGAGCCACTGTGGGGATTCGCCGCGGTGGAACCGGCTCGTGCCAGTTCGAGAAGCCGTGAGACCTCAGCACCGTCGATGGTCTCGTGCTCGAGCAGCGCGCGCGCGACGAGATCGAGTCCGTTGCGATTCTCGGTCAGGACCGTGCGGCAACTTTCTTGAGCCTCTCGCAGAATCCGCTCGACCTCTTCATCGATGACCCGAGCGGTGTCGTCGGAATAGTCGCGAGTGTGCATGAGGTCCTCGCCCAGGAACACCTGACCCTGCGAACCCCACGCCATCGGCCCGACCCGAGTACTCATTCCCCACTCACGCACCATCTTGCGAGCGAGTTCCGTTGCGCCGACAAGGTCGTTGTTGGCGCCGGTCGACACGACGTCGAAGACGAGTTCCTCGGCCATGCGTCCGCCCATGCGAACGATGAGCATGTCCTGGATGTAGTCCTGGCGATAGATGTGGCGTTCTTCCATGGGGAGCTGCATCGTCACGCCCAGCGCCATGCCCGAGGGGATGATGGTCACCTTGTGGAGGGGATCAGCGGTGGGAAGCACGGCGGCGCACACCGCATGTCCGGCCTCGTGATAGGCGATGGCTTCCTTCTCGAGATCGGAAAGGGCCATCGAGTCGCGTCGCTGACCCATGAGGATCCGGTCGCGGGCTTCTTCGAAGTTGCGCCGATGGATCTCGGTTGCGCCCTCACGAACGGCGAACAATGCCGCTTCGTTCACGAGGTTGGCGAGATCGGCGCCGCTCATTCCCGGCGTGCCGCGAGCGACGAGGTCGAGATCGACATCGGGATCGATTCGCTTGTGTCGCACATGGACATCGAGAATCTGGCGACGGTCCTCGAGTTCGGGCAGCGGTACCACCACCTGACGATCGAAACGGCCGGGGCGAAGAAGCGCCGGATCGAGGATGTCGGGGCGATTGGTCGCGGCCATCATCACGATGCCGGTCGTGACCTCGAAGCCGTCCATCTCGGCGAGCATCTGGTTGAGCGTCTGCTCACGCTCATCA
>CAZMJK010000070.1:0-3238 GCA_964566555.1 uncultured Bifidobacterium sp.
GGGATAGGCATCGGGGCAGAGTTTCTCGGCCGTCCCCGGATCGCGGACGATCGCACGGATGCGACCGCGCAGATACTCGGCAACGATCGCGTTTGCGGCCGGATCGATCATGACGTCATTGAACGAACCGAGGAATCCGAAGAGCGTTCCCTGCTCCCAGATCTCATCGAATCGACGGGTCCGTTCATCGGGGTCGACCGCAAGGGCCGATTCCTCGGGCGGTTGCGGTCCGACGACACCGCCATGAGAGAGACGTTGCTCGGCTCGATAGTCGCGATAGCGGGCTTTGAGCTCGGCCACGAGTTCGGGATCGAGCGTCCCGTTCTGAGCGGGGACCGCGAAATTCGGCGTACGTTGAAAAACGGTGAGTTCGGCGGCCTGCTCGGCGATCAGAGGAATCGATTGGATGCCTGAGGATCCGGTCCCGATGACGGCAACCCTCTTCCCCGTGAAGTCGACGCCCTCATGGGGCCATTGTCCGGTGTGGACGGTCTCGCCTCCGAACGAGTCGATCCCTTCGATCTCCGGGCGTTTCGCGGCCGAGAGTGCACCGACCGCCATGATGAGGTGGCGACAGTTCCAAGTGTCGCCACTGTCGGTGGTGACGGCCCAGCAGTGGTCGACCTCATTCCATGTGGCCGCGAGAACTCGGGTGTTGAAGCGGATGTCGCGTCGAAGGTCGAAGCGGTCGGCGACATGATTCACGTAGGCGAGGATCTCGGGCTGCGTCGCGTACTTCTCACTCCACTCCCACTCCTGCTCGAGATCGGAATCGAATGAGTACGAGTAGTCGAGGGACCGAATATCGCAGCGGGCTCCGGGGTAGCGATTCCACCACCAGGTGCCGCCGACGTCGCCGGCGGCCTCAATCCCGATGGTGCTCAGGCCCATCTTGCGAAGCCGGAAGAGTGCGTACAAACCAGAGAAGCCGGCCCCGACGACGACGACATCGCAATCGAGCCTCTGCGTGTTGGTCATTGGAACCTCCCGGACGCTGTCCGTCCCGACCTTAGTGACCCCGAATCTCCGTGTGTTGGCCACTGCGATGGAGCAGTGTTTGGCGGCTGGGGCCGCGGTGTACGCGACACCCGTCATTTGCCACAATCTGGGGAGGGAGTCTCGATCTCAGGGGGAGCTATGACCGCAACGGAAACGCCGTATCTGAATCTGCTCGATCCGCAGTTCTACGTCGAACCGTGGGAGGCGTATCGCTGGCTCCGCGACAACGCACCGGTCTATTGGGATCCGATCCACAAGTTGTGGGGAGTCTCCCGTTACGACGACATCGTTGCTGTCGAGAAGAACACCGCCGTCTTCACCTCGGAGGACGGGTCTCGGCCGGCGACGGACCAGCGCGAGGACACGTCGATGATCAATCGCGATGATCCGGATCATCAGCAGCAGCGAATGCTCGTGGCACGGCAGTTCACTCCACGCGCGGTGCGTCTTCTCGAGGACAAGATCCGTTCGGTCGTCACCGATCTGATCGATGCCGTCGCCGCCGAAGGTCGATGTGAGGCGGTCGACGCGCTCGCATCTCCGCTTCCCGCCATCCTCATCGGCGAGAAACTGGGCTTCCCACGCGAGATGTGGCCGAAGATCCGGGAGTGGTCCGAGGTCACCATGTACGAATCGGGTCAGAACCCACCCGACGGCTCTCCGCAACCGGTATCGGAGCGATCGGTGGGCGCAATCATGGAGTTCGCGGCGGCGATGACGGACCTCATCGCCCAACGCCGCGCCGAACCGAAAGATGATCTCGTCTCGGTCTGGTGTCATGCCGCGGTTGACGGACGGAAATGGACCGATGGAGAGATCATCACCGAGGCCCTTCTCGTCCTCGATGGTGGTGCTGAGACCACCCGTTCCGTCATCGGGGCCATCATCGCAGAGTTGGCAGTGCGCCCCGATCAGAAGCAATTGCTCATCGATCGACCCGAACTGCTGGCCGAGACGGCGGTGGAGGAGTTCATTCGCTGGGTGACGCCGATCCTGAACATGCGTCGTACGGTGACGAAGGATTTCGAGTTCAAAGGGAACCAACTCAAGGCCGGTGATGAGGTGCTGCTCATGTACGCATCCGGCAATCGGGACGAACGCGTCTTCGTCGACCCTGATCGGTTCGATGTCACGCGATCGCCGAACAATCACATCGGATTCGGATTCGGCACCCATTTCTGCCTTGGTTCCTCGCTCGCCCGGATCGAGATCCGGATAATGTTCGAGGAGTTGCTCCGCCGTCTCCCCGACTGGCGACTCGCTCCCGGATTCGAACCTCAGATTCTGGGTGCGACCTTCACCCGGGCCTATGACCGGGTCGAGATCGAGTTCACACCTGCGGCGCGGTCCTAGACAGTCCCTGAGAACGAGTCTCGTTCGGGGCAGACTCTCAGTATGACTGACACCTCTGCGACCACCGACGAGACGCCGAGCGAGACGCCGCGCTCAGTTGGCCGGGCCCGACGAATCGGTATCACCCTGATCATCCTGCTCGCCTCGGTGCTGCTGTTCGGTACCGCAGCCGATATCTGGGTGAAGCGCCAGGTGTTGAGCACGCCGAAATGGGTGGCGGCGAGCGACAAGATCCTCGCCGAACCACGCGTGCAGGTTGCCTTGGCGACCTACATCGTCGATCAGATCTACTCGAACGTCGATGTCCAGAAGGAACTCGAGGACAAGCTGCCCGATGGCTGGAAGGGAATCGCCGGTCCCGTTGCTGCGGGAATCCGCACACCTGCGACCTCGGCGGTCGAGCGGATTCTCTCGTCGGACCAGGTGAAGCAGATCTGGCACACGGTCAACGAGAAGGCACACCAAGCGCTTGTCAACGTCCTGGAGGATAAGACGAGGGTGGGCTCCACGAAGGACGGCAAGGTCACCTTGGATCTCGGTGAGATTGTTCGCATCGTGGGGACCGATCTTGGAGAGCCCGCATCGGTCATGGACAAGGTGCCGGCCTCGGTTGGTCAGATCACCATCTTCCAGTCGGATTCCCTTGCCCTGGTCCAACGAGCCGTGAAGGTCGTCAACATCCTCGGCCCGGTGCTCTTCGTGGTGATCGTCGCGCTGTACTCGCTCGCCGTGTGGCTCGCTCGTGGCCGACGACGCCTCACCCTTCGCAACGTGGGCTGGTCGATCGTCATCGTCGGCTTGCTCCTCACGACGCTGCGTCGACTCACTGGTAACTACATCGAGTCCATCATCGACAATCAGCAATACAGCGTCGCCGGGAAGATCA
>CAZMJK010000070.1:3248-3751 GCA_964566555.1 uncultured Bifidobacterium sp.
GTGGTTGCTGATCTCATGGGGAGCGGTGATCGTGGCGGGAATGCTCGTCATCGGTCCAAGTCGAATCGCCGTGTGGGCACGCCGAATGGTCGCTCCGGTGTTGAATGCGGATCGGGTCGTCTTCTGGGTCGGTGCCGGTGTGGTCTACCTGCTCGTGCTCTGGTTCGTGCCCTCGCCGGCACTTCGACTGTGGTGGTCGGTGCTCCTTCTGGGTGCGGTGGGCGCGCTCGGCCTGGAGTATCTGCGTCGTCGGTCTCTCGCGGAGTTCCCTGATTCGAGGATGGAGATCGACGTCGACGGTCTCAAGGCCTCGGCTGTCAGGACGTGGTCGAGTGTGTCGGCCCGGTTCAGACACGACTCATCGAATGATCACGTGGCCCAACTCCAGAAGCTGCAGCAGATGCACGAGTCGGGTGCACTCACCGACGACGAGTTCGCCGCAGCCAAGGCGAAGCTGCTCGAGTGAGCCCCATTCCCGACTGTTCTCGTCGGGGAGGGATCAA
>CAZMJK010000070.1:3761-6132 GCA_964566555.1 uncultured Bifidobacterium sp.
GGATTCGCTGAACCTGAAGGTTCGGTGCAGACGGGTGAGGCGCATCGTGCTGATCCGCCAACCGTCTTCTACCAGAAGGTAGGTCTCGTGGTAGTGCCCATAGCCGTGGAGATAGGCGATGGGATGTCCCTCGGGCCACCACAGCTCGTCCTCCATCGCCCAGACTCCGCGGGCATGCGTGTCGTCGATGAGTTCGATCTCGGGCATGTGGCCGTGGTGAACCGTCGTGACGTCGCCGATCTGTGAGATCAGGAACGGGAGGTACTCGTCGACGCCTTGGATGACGGTCCCACTGTCCTCGCTGGTGTCGATCACGACGTCGTCGGTGAAGACCGATCGCAACTCGTCCCACTGCTTCGTGTCCATCAATCGGAAATAGCGGGCCTTGAGTTGGCGGATGTTCTCGATCTCGCCGGTCACCAGAGCGTCCCGTTGTCGACCACGAGCATCGATCCCGTCGTGGTGCTGGCGGCATCCGAGGCGAGATGGGCGATCGCTTCGGCGATCTTCACCGGGGGCATCATTCCCGGGAGCACACCCATCATGCGGGAGAAGTAGGAATAGTCGATCTCTCCCTTGATGTTCGAGAGGGCATTGGTCGACATCGCGGTGTCGACACCGCCGGGGCAGACCAGATTGACCCGAACACCGTCGGCGGCGAGCTCGACTGCGAGGGCCTTCATGAACAGGATCAATCCGCCCTTCGAGGCACAGTAGGAGGAGTTGTAGGGCTGGCCTTGGAGTCCCGAGATCGAACCGACGGTGACGATGTTCCCCTTCGAGGAACGAAGGTGGGGTAGCGCGGCCTGCGTGACGAGAAGTGGTCCGGTGAGGTTGACAGCGAGATGTCGATTCCACAGTTCGAGCGTGATGTCCTCCACCTTGGCGAACCAGTTCACTCCGGCGACATTGGCGAGGATGTCGAGGCCGCCGAGTTGTTCGACGGCGGCGTTCATCGCCTCCTGAACGGAGTTCGGATCGGTCACATCGCAGAAGGACACGTCGGGTCCCTCGGCGATATCGACGCCCACGACCGATGCTCCTTCCTCACGGAACAGTTGGGCAGTGGCTTCACCGATTCCGGATGCCGCGCCGGTGACAAAGATTCGCTTCCCTGAAAATCGCATGGGCGGACTCTAGTGTCGAGTCCGTGAACCTCGCCTCGATCTCGGCCGAGGCGATCCACTCAATCGCTTCAAGGGGGAACCGTGGCCTTCACGCCAACACCGGATCAACTGCTTCCCGAGCTCACCTTGCGTCAGGAGTTCGTGCTCCTGGCTCGTGCGCTGTGGCGCGAAGGCTACGCGGATCATCTCGCTGGCCACATCACGGTGAACCTCGGTGATGGAACGCTTCTCTGCAATCCATGGTTCATCACATGGGATGAACTTCGACCTTCTCAACTGCTCCGTATCGATCTCGACGGCACCGTGATCGAGGGTGAGTGGCCGGTGCCGCTTGGAATCCCATTGCATCTCGAATTGCACAAGGTGCGGGAAGACGTTGGTGTGGCGATGCATAGTCACCCCCTCTTCGGAACTGTGTGGGCCGACATGCGTGAGATCCCGCCCGTGTACGACCAGAGTTCCGGTCTCGGCGGCGGCGGGGATCTCGTCCTTGTCGACGAGTACGGAGGTGGCGTCGACAACGCCAGTGCCGCTCGTGATGCGGTCGAGGCGATCGGCGGTGCGAATCTTGCTCTTCTGGCCGGTCATGGAGTCTTCGTTCTCGGGTCGACCATTCGAGCCGTGCATCAACGGGCGGTCGCGCTCGAGCAACGATGTCAGCGAGCGTGGCACATCCGCGCCGCTGGCGGTCGGAGCGATTCAGCGGTTCCCGAGTGGTGGCTCGATCGGGGTCGCGCCAGCGACGGCAATGGGTTCATCGGATTCTGGGAGGCGATGGCTCGGCAGGAGTTGCGGGCCGATCCGACCTTGCTCGACGAGCGTGGGTGACGTGTCAATCACAGAACAACGATCCTTCTGTCGAATCTGTGCCGCTGCGTGCGGAATCATCGTGAGCACAGCCGATGACGAGGTCCTCAGGGTCCGAGGTGATCGGGACCACCCCATCTCGAGTGGCTACACGTGCGAGAAGGGTCGGGCTCTCCCGCAGTGGCACCACTCAGCACTGCGCCTCGATCGACCATCGATGCGGGGAGAGGAAGTGAGTTGGGAAGAACTCATCACCGACCTCTCGACGCTTCTCACGGGGGTCATCGACTCCACCGGTCCCGATGGCATCGGTGTCTATCTCGCGACCGGTTTGGCGTACGACTCGGTCGGTCAAGTGGCGACGGCACTTTGGTTGGCGGCCATGGGGAGTTCATCGTTCTACACGGCCGTCACAGTGGACAATGCCCCCGTACTCG
>CAZMJK010000070.1:6159-8603 GCA_964566555.1 uncultured Bifidobacterium sp.
CAACCCGATCGTGTCGCACGGTTATGGAACGACACTGGCCGATCCGGTGCGACGCTTCCGAGAGCATCAGTCACGCGGGGGGAGGATCTGGACGATCGATCCGAGACGCACCGAATCGGCGGCGCTCTCCGATGAACACCTGGCCACCCGACCGGGATCCGACGTGATCCTCCTCGCGGCACTCGTTCGCGCTCTGCTCGATGACGAACGTTGTCGCGCCGCTCTCGACGAATCGTGTCGCGCCGATGAGGTTGAGCGACTGATCGACGCGGTCGAACCGTTCACCATCGAGCACGCGGTTGTGGCGACAGGATGCGATCGGAACTCGATCGAACGCCTCATCGTCGATCTCCGCTCCGCCCACGGACATCTCGCGGTCTTCTGTGGCACGGGGATCACCATGTCCGTTGACGGCGTCGTCGCCGAATGGCTCCGCTGGGTGCTACTGATCATGACCGACTCCCTCGATGTGGTCGGAGGGATGCGATTCAACCGCGGGGTGGTGAATCGACTCTCGGGGCCGACGGCGGCGGGCTCGTCGCTTCCGGGACCAGCCTCGAGGCCGGATCTTGCGAGGGTCGTCGGACAGTTGCCCGTTGCGGGACTCGTCGATGAGATCGAAGCCGGTCGCTTGCGGGTGTTGGTCGTCACCGGCGGTAACCCGCTCTCGGCCTTCCCGGACCCGGAACGATTCCGCAACGCAATCGCGCTCCTCGATGCATTCGTCGTCATCGATGTCATGGATTCAGACCTCACCCAACTCGCCAGTCATGTGCTGCCGGCGTCCGGCCAATTGGAGCGAGCTGACCTCACGTTGGCCGAGCAGGTCGCGTTCCGTTCGGGCATGCAGTTCACATCGGCGGTCGTGCCTGCGGTTGGCGATCGTCGTCCGGTGTGGTGGATGTTGGCTCGTCTCGCCGAGAGTTGCGGACGGCCGATCTTCGAAGGTGCGCCGGTGGAGTTCCTCTCGGACGAAACGATCATCCGTGGACTGCTGGGTCACGGCCCGCTCGATGCCGACGCAGTGATCGATGCAGGTCCGCACGGAGTCACGAGCGCTCCTGAGTACGGGTGGGTTCGACCGTTGATGACCTTGGACGGATGCTGGTCGGTGGCCCCCGAACCCTTTGTTTCTCGACTCGCACAACATCGCGGGCCCGAGCTGGGCATGGTCCTGATCCCGCGGCGGGAATCGGCCTGGAGCAACTCGGTGCTCTTCGCCGGTGATGGCGGCGATCCGGTGGTCAGGATGCATCCGGACGATGCCGCGACACGACAGATCCAGGATGGGGATTGGGTTGCCGTTTCGAGCGAACATGGCTCATTGGTCGCAACGGTGGGACACGACCCTTCGGTGCGCCCTGGTTCACTCTCCGTGACCCATGGTCATCCGGGGGCGTTCACGGGCACGCTCACGAGTTCGAGTGAGGGAGTCGATCCGTTGACGGCGATGCCGCGGACCTCGGGACTGCCGGTGACGGTCGCGAAGCTCGGCGCGTGATGAGAGATTTGGGCTACAACGTGTCGTCGAGGCGACGACTGGAGGCGAAATGACGGTGATTGATCAGCGAGTGACGTGGGAGAAGGTCGAGGCCCGCCTCGACACGGAGTCCGACCCGGTCCTCCGCCGCAACCTGGAACTTCTGCTCCAGCATCAGAAGGCCGAAGCATCGTTGGACATGGAGCGGTTGATGGCCACGGTGTCGGAGCACGCGCACTACCACATGTATTCCATCCCCGGTGGGGCCGGCGATCTCGTCGGCAAGTCCGCAGTGCAGAAGTTCTACGAGGATTTTGCTGCGTCGGGGGCCCAGAAACTTCAACTCGATACCGAGCGACTGGTCGTCGATCGTGAGTGCATCGTCACGGAAGGGACGATGCGAATGGCATATCCCGGATCCACTCTCGCCGCGCGTGGTGTTCCCGTCGATGATCCCTCGGCGTACTACTTGTACGAGGCGCGCATGTGCGTGCTCTGGCCGATCGGCGACGACGGTCTCTTCACCGGTGAGGACACCTACACCGCTTCCGATGGATTCGTGGGTATCGAGCACCGCAAGCTCTCGTCCTCCGACATCGCGTCGCTTTGACATCGACACCCCAGCGACGACCGTTCATCTCCGGGCGTCGACCGACGAAGTCGGAACTCCAGGATTTCGTGGGTTTCACCGTTGATGACCTCGTTCCGGAGAACGTGAAACTCCTTTTCGTCGGGATCAACCCCGGGCTGTGGACGGCGGCGGTCAACGCCCATTTCGCCCGCCCCGGAAATCGATTCTGGCCGGCGCTCCATCGCGCGGGGATCACCACACGGGAGATCGACGCCTCGTGCGGGTTGGTTGCCGAGGACCGGGAAGAACTCACCACGAAGGGGATCGGGATCTCGAACATCTGCCCGATCGCAACTGCGCGAGCCGATGAATTGTCGAAGGAACAGCTACGAG
>CAZMJK010000071.1:0-2531 GCA_964566555.1 uncultured Bifidobacterium sp.
CCGGCCAAGAAGCGCGCAACCAAGAAGCGCGTCGCCAAGAAGGCACCGGCCAAGAAGGCCCCAGCGAAGCGTCGTGCGACCAAGCGTCGTGCAACCCGCCGCTGATCTTCAGCCGAACACGTAGTGCTCAGTGCCCCGCCTCGGCGGGGCACTGTCGCGTCTGGATGCATTCACGAGAAAACACAGGCACCGGCACCGGCAGGTAGGCCGGTTCACACCCCACTGGGTTGATCACTACCCTTTGCCGCCATGAGTGCACAGTTCATCTTCACCATGCACAAGGTGAGTCGCTTCTATCCGCCCGACCGCGAGGTCCTGAAGGACATCAGCCTCTCGTTCTACCCCGGGGCCAAGATCGGCGTCATCGGTTCGAACGGGTCCGGCAAGTCCTCGCTTCTCAAGATCATGGCTGGCCTCGACGACGGATTCACGGGCGATGCCCGACTCACACCCGGCTTCTCGGTGGGTCTCCTCGAACAGGAACCCCAACTCGACGAGTCGAAAGACGTCATGGGGAATGTGATGGACGGACTCGGCGAGACCGCGACCCTCCTCGAACGGTACGACGCCGTTCTCGCGAAGTGGGGAGACCCCGACGCCGATTTCGAGAAGGTCGGTGAGGAACAGGCCGAACTCGAAGCGAAGATCGAAGCATCCGGCGCCTGGGACCTGAAGCGCACGATCGAGATCGCCATGGATGCTCTGCGTCTCCCGCCGTCGGAAGCCGATGTCACCGCGCTCTCGGGTGGCGAGCGTCGCCGAGTCGCGCTGTGCCGGTTGCTCCTCAGCAAACCCGACCTCCTGCTTCTCGATGAGCCCACCAACCACCTCGATGCCGAATCGGTGGCGTGGCTCGAGCGGTTTCTGCGCGACTACCCCGGAACCGTCGTCGCCATCACCCACGATCGCTACTTCCTCGACAATGTCGCACGTTGGATTCTCGAGCTCGATCACGGTCGGGGTATCCCCTTCGAGGGGAATTACTCGAGTTGGCTCGACCAGAAACAGGACCGCCTGCGCCAAGAGGAGAAGCAGGAGTCGTCTCGTGCCCGAACATTGGCTCGCGAATTGGAATGGGTCCGCATGGCCCCGAAGGCTCGTCAGGCCAAGGGCAAGGCCCGACTTTCCGCCTACGAACAATTGCTCGCCGAATCGCAAGAGGCGCAGGGTCGCTCCGACGGACTGGAGATCTTCATCCCCTCCGGAGACCGACTCGGCGATGTCGTGATCGAGGCCGAGGGCGTGACGAAAGGATTCGGCGACCGCCTCCTCATCGAGAATCTCTCGTTCTCACTGCCCCGGGCGGGCATCGTGGGTGTCATCGGGCCCAACGGCGCGGGAAAGACCACGTTGTTCCGCATGTTCACCGGAGGAGAGGAACCCGATAGTGGGTCGCTCAAGGTGGGTCCGACCGTGAACCTCGCCTATGTCGACCAGAGCCGCGACATCCTCGACCCCGAGAAGACCGTCTACGAGGAGATCACCGACGGGAACGAGACCGTGAAACTGGGAAACCGTGAGATGAATGGGCGGGCGTACGTCGCCTCGTTCAACTTCAAGGGCTCCGACCAGCAGAAGAAGGTCGGCGTCCTCTCCGGCGGTGAGCGCAACCGCGTCCACCTCGCGAAAGTCCTGGCTCGGGGCGGCAACGTCCTCCTGCTCGATGAACCGACCAATGACCTCGATGTCGACACGCTGCGCGCACTCGAAGACGGCCTCGAGGCATTCGCTGGGTGCGCCGTCGTCATCAGCCACGATCGCTGGTTCCTCGATCGAATCGCGACTCATGTGCTTGCCTTCGAAGGCGATTCGCAAGTGCGTTGGTTCGAGGGCAACTTCAGCGAATACGAGGCGTTCCGCAAGAAGGAACTCGGAGCCGATGCCGACCAACCTCATCGCATCAAGTACAAGCCGCTGGTCCGATGAACGTCGAACTCGTGACGTCAACGCCGCGGCGGTCCGGTTCGCCGATCGGACCCCGAGCGATCAGACGGATCGTCATCGCCATCTTCATCCTCGGCATCGCCGGAATGATCGCGGGATCGATCGCTGACAACAACGGCATCGCCATCACCTTCGGTCTCGTCACCGCCGTGGCCGCCCTTGCACTCGTACTCGTCACGCAGGTTTCACCGCCGGGCTCGTTGGCCAAACCGGGAACGAGCACCCCACTGGTGGTCGACGAGCGATTGGCCGCTGACCTCGAATCCCGGATCGATCGACTCGTGACCGCCGGAGCCGATGAGTCTGAGGTTCGCAAGTTGGTAGGTCGCGCCATCGAACTCGGCCGCCAGCAATAATCACAGGCGCAGGTTCGTCAGCCACCACGATTCGGAGACCAACGATGACCGCACCCGATGACCACGCGGTCGCCGAACAACTCGCCCGAGACGCAGGCGCGTTACTGGTCTCGCTCCGCAACGACCTGACCGCGAAGGGTTTCGATCAACGATCGATCAAGAATGCGGGTGACCGCGAGTCCCATGTGTGGCTGATGGAGCGACTCGCCGAACTTCGCCCCGAGGACCCCG
>CAZMJK010000071.1:2541-7699 GCA_964566555.1 uncultured Bifidobacterium sp.
GTCGGGACAACAGCCATCGCCTCTCCTCCTCTCGGGCTTGGATCATTGATCCACTCGACGGCACCCGAGAGTACGGGGAAGGTCGTGACGATTGGGCCGTTCACGTCGCGTTGGCGATCGACGGGGAACCGACCATCGGCGCAGTGTCGCTCCCCTCACTCGACCACGTGCTGTCGACCGCGTCACCTCCGGTCGTTCCCGATCGCCCCGCCGACCGCCCACCGAGACTCGTCGTCAGCCGTTCACGAGCTCCGTTCGTGGCACACGCGGTGGCGGAATCCCTCAATGCCGACTTCCTCCCCATGGGTTCTGCCGGGGCGAAGGCCATGGCGATCGTGCTCGGGATCGCCGACATCTATGTCCACGCCGGCGGGCAGTACGAGTGGGACAACTGCGCACCAGCCGCAGTCGCGCTCGCCGCCGGACTCCATGTGTCGCGCATCGATGGTTCGCCGATGCGGTACAACAACCCCGATCCGTACCTCCCCGATCTCTTGATCTGCCGCAAGGAATTCGCCGCACCGGTTCTGGACGTCATCGGCGGTCTGTTCTGAGTCACGACCGGGGATTTCCGCAACACCCCCCGTACACTCGGACCGATGTCGACCGCACCCGTCGCCCCCGAATCGCCGTTCACGACCATCGAGCAGGACGAACCCGACGATCTCGCACTCGGTTCGTTCTCCACTCACGCACCGTGGATCGTCGATCCCGATGCGATGCCCTGGCGCGACGTCGTCGATTCGATCCGGTGGCTCACCAGACACGATCTTCCCGAACTGACCTCGGCCCGACGGCTTCCCGACGTGAAGCGAGCGGCGACCGTGGTGGCCGATTTCGGGACGGCGATCGGTCTCTGGTGGCTGACCGGACGTCGAAAGGGCAAAGCCGGCGATCGCTCTGCCAGTCGGGCCGACCTGTCACGTCGCCTTCGATTGTCGATCGAACGCCTCGGGCCGACCTATATCAAGTTGGCCCAGATCATCTCCTCGGGCGAGGGTCTCTTCCCGGAGGAACTCGTCACCGAGTTCAAGAAGTGTCGCGACCAGGTGCCGGCGGAGCCATTCGCCGTCGTCCGCTCCACTGTCGAAGAGGACCTCGGCGCTCCCCTCGAGACCATCTTCGCCTCGTTCGATGAGACACCACTTGCGGCTGCATCGATCGCGCAGGTTCACGCTGCCGTCCTGAAGACCGGCGAACCGGTCGTCGTCAAGGTGCAACGGACCACCGTCGCCGCTCTGGTGAAGAAGGACATCCGGGTCATGGCATGGCTCGCGCCATTCCTGGTCGGCCGCCTCCCCTTCGCGTCGCTCGCCAACCCCCCGGCACTCGTCGAGCTCTTCGCCGAAACGATCAGTGAGGAATTGGACTTCCGCCTCGAAGCCCAGAACATGCTCGACGTCGCCGCCTCGTTCGTGGCGCTCGGCCAACGCGGCTACATCATCCCTCGCCCTCACCCCAGGCTCGTCACTCGACGGGTCTTGGTGATGGAACGACTGTCGGGATTCAACTTCGATGATGTCGACGCCATCCGCGACGCGGGTGTCGACACCCATGACATCGTTCGCACCGGCATGATCGGTTTCATGGAGGGGGCCATGATCGAGGGCATCTTCCACGGCGATCTCCACGGCGGGAACCTCTTCGTCCTGCCCGACGGGAAGGTCGCCCTCCTCGACTTCGGCATCACCGGCCGCATGGACGAACGTCAGCGCCGTGCGTTCCTCCGCCTCATGCTCGGCGCCACTCTCAACGACATCCACATGCAGATCGCCGCTCTGTGCGAACTCGGGGCCCTGCCGCTCGACACCGATATCGACGCGGTGATCAGCGACCTCGGCCTCGGCACCACCGTCATCGATCCCACGACGGCCGACCCCGACGAGATGATCAAGGAGGTCCAGAAGATCGTGAAGATGCTTCTGGGCTACGGGGCTCGGATGCCCAAGGAACTCATGCTCTATGTGAAGAATCTCGTCTTCCTCGACGGAGCGATCGCACGACTGGCTCCGGATCTCGACATCTTCGCCGAGATCACGCAGATCTCGATGTACTTCGCCCAGACCCACGGCGAGCGACTGTTCGCCGAAGTCGGTTTCGATCCCTCGGCGTTCCAGATCGACCTCACGGGCGTCAAGGACAGCATCGGCCTCGACCATTCCGTCGAGCGTTTCACCTATCGCGACCTCCAGGAGCGTCGAGAACTCATCAAGACCCGCTTCGAAAAGCGCGGGATTCGATAGAGCGACGAACCACGCCTCGCCTACGATGGCGAGACCATGCGTCTTGTGATTGCCACGTGCTCGGTCGAGTACGCCGGTCGCCTCTCCGCCCACCTTCCGCTCGCCACTCGCCTCATCATGGTGAAGGCCGATGGCTGTGTCGCCATCCATTCCGACGGCGGTGCCTACAAACCGTTGAACTGGATGAACGCCCCCAACCGCGTCTCCGAGGAGGAAGGGCGGTGGATCATCACCAACCCCAAGGGCGAGGTGCTCACCATCACACTCGCCGAGGTGCACCACGATTCCGCTCACGATCTCGGCGATGACCCGGGTCTTCAAAAAGATGGCGTCGAGGCACACCTCCAGGAGTTGCTCGCCGCCAACCCGACCGCCATCGCCGACGATCTCCGACTCATCAAGCGCGAGTACTTCACCGATATCGGACCCGTCGATCTGCTCTGCCGCGATGGCGATGGTCGGGCCGTCGCAGTCGAGATCAAGCGTCGAGGAGAGATCGACGGCGTCGAGCAACTCACGCGGTACCTCGAACGCATGGACCTCGATCCAGACGTCAAGCCGGTGCGCGGCATCTTCGTCGCACAGAGCATCAAACCCCAGGCGCGGGTACTCGCCGAGGCGCGCGGCATCGAATGCGTCGAAGTCGACTACGACGAGCTTCGCGGCATCGAATCCGACGAACTTCGATTGTTCTAGAGCACTGCGCTCACGCGTCGTAGGTGTGGCGACCGCCCACGAGCACCACCCGACCGTCCTCACCGCGCGTCTGGAAGATGCAGTCACCGGCACCGACGGTCCACATCTCGACAGTGAGCTCCTCACCCGGGAACACCGGCGAAGCGAAGCGACCCTCCATCGAGCGGAACTTCGACGGATCCGATCCGCACATGGTGTGCAGAAGCGCACGACCGGTGAACCCATAGGTGCAAAGACCGTGCAGGATCGGTCGATCGAAGCCGGCCAGGGCCGCGAACCACGGATCGGAATGCAGTGGATTGCGATCACCCGACAACCGGTAGGTCAAGGCCTGATCGGGGCGCACCCGGTAGGACACGGCATGGTCGGGCGTGCGGTCGGGCGCGGCATTGCGATCGCCCGACGGCCCGCGGTCGCCACCCCATCCTCCTTCGCCTCGGATGAAGATCGCCGACCCCACGGTGAGCAGCAGTTCCCCCGTGGCGTTGTCGACGCATTCGCCCTCGACGGCGACGACGGCGCCCGATCCCTTGTCGTAGATGCCCGTGATCTTGCCGGTGGCCGTCAAGGAACCCTCGACCGGGATCTCGCGATGCTGAACGAACGATTGCTCACCGTGCACGAGCATGGCGAAGTCGAATGACCCGATCGCGCTGATCGCACCGCTCACCCCGGCACCGATGACCGCCGCCATCGTGGGCAGGACCCGCTGCGGCACATCGTGGCTGTTCTCGGTCGTGAAGGCGAGTTCGTCGACACCGGCACCGACACCCACCGCGTAGAGAAGCGCGTCCTTGCTGGTCCAGGAGTGCACGACTGGCGCTCCCACCGCGCCCACGACATCGTGATTGATCGGCATCTGTGCTCCTACTTCCGATCGAGGCCGAGCATGTCGGCGTTGGGACGGGCGGTGAGCATCAGTTCCTCGACCAGAGGACCGACGGCCGATGGATCCAGCACGTTGGTCACCTTCGGGCCCTGATGCCAACTCTCGCTGATTGCGAGAAGATCGCCTCGGACATCGAAGACTCGCCCGGTCACGGCCGAGGACTCCTCACTGGCCAACCACACTGTGATCGGTGCGATCCACTTGGTCGACATCGCTTCTTTCACCTCTTCCGGCGCGTCGCCGATTCCGAGATCAGCGGTGAGGCGAGTCAGAGCGGCCGGGGCGATGGCATTCACGGTGACGCCGTAGCGACCGAGTTCATCGGCAGCAATGATCGTGAACGACGCGATCCCACCCTTCGCCGCGCCGTAGTTGGTCTGACCGATGTTGCCGTAGATCCCCGACGGCGAGGTCGTGTTGATGATGCGAGCGTTGTTGGACTCGCCCGCCTTCGAACGATCACGCCAATAGGCCGCCGCGAAATGTGACGGCCCCGCGGTGCCCTTGAGATGCACCTTGATCACGGCGTCCCATTCCGCCTCACTCATATTCGTGAGCATTCGGTCGCGGAGGATGCCGGCGTTGTTGATCAGGACGTCGAGCCCGCCGAACGTGGTGATCGCCTGATTGATCAAACGTTCGGCACCGGCCCAATCGCTGATGTCGTCGGTGTTGGCGACCGCCTGACCACCGGCGGCGAGGATCTCGTCGACGACCTCCTGCGCCGGGCCTTTGTCGACACCGGTGCCATCGCGCGAACCGCCCAGATCGTTCACCACCACCTTGGCACCCTCGGCCGCGAGCATGAGGGCGTACTCCCGCCCGATCCCACGGCCCGCTCCGGTCACAATGCACACTCGGCCTTCGCACAGTCCTGCCATGTCGGAAGCTCCTCTTGGTCGATCGATCCGAAGCGCCGATTGTGACACGGGAGGGAATGGCCGGCACCGCCGAACGCCGAACCCGGGGCACTGTCTCACCCCTTCCGTACGTTGAGCGGTCATGACCGCTCTTCTCCCCGCCCTGACCCTCCTCCTCGGCCTCGTCGCCGGGCTCGTCATCGGACGCCAACTCCACTCGGGCCCCGCCGACCTCGACCCACGTGCGGTCGACCGCACCCGAGACATCGCCAACGCCACCTTGGCCACCACCATGCGTGAACTGATCGATCTCAACACGCGGCAGCAGGCCGAGGCGAGCGCCCGCGCCGCCGACGCCGCCGCACTCCAGCAGAAATCCGTCCACGATCTCGTCGCTCCCGTCGGTGAACAACGCGCTCGGCTCGACCAGAAGCTCAATGAACTCGAGAACAAGCGCATCGAGGACTCTG
>CAZMJK010000071.1:7709-8594 GCA_964566555.1 uncultured Bifidobacterium sp.
GCGTCGGCCATGAAGAACACCAAGGTCCGCGGCAACTGGGGCGAATTGCAACTCCAACGAGTCATCGAGCTCGCCGGTATGAGCGAGCACGTCATGTACGAGCAACAACAACACATCTCCGGCGATGGCGATGCCGCACGTCCCGACATGATCGTGCGGCTTCCCGATGCCAAGAAGATCATCATCGACGCGAAAGCACCGATGTCGGCCTATCTCGCCGCCATCAACGCGGAGACCGACGCCGAACGAGAGCAACTCCTTGCCAAACACGCCGCCGATGTGATGGCCCACGTCAACGCGCTCGCCAAGAAGAACTACGCCTCCCGAGTCGACGGTTCGCTCGATTTCATCGTGATGTTCGTCCCCGGCGACACCTTCCTCACCGCCGCATTCGATGCCAACCCCGAGTTCCTCGAACAGGCCATCGCCAAGAACGTCTTCCCCGCGTCACCGGGCACACTGATCGCGTTGTTGCGGGCCATCGCCTACGGATGGCGCCAGGAACAACTGGCCGAGAACGCCGCTCAGGTGGTCGCACTCGGCAAGCAGCTCTACGAACGGGTCGGCGTCTTCGCCGGACACCTCCAGAAGGTGGGCACCAACCTCACCAAGGCCACCGAGTCCTACAACTCGGCGGTGGCCTCACTCGAAACCAGGGTCATGCCCTCGGCCCGTGGATTCGAGTCCCTCGCCGTCGCCTCCGACCGAGCCCTCTCGGGGGTCGCTCCGGTCGATGTCACCACGCGCCAGCTCTCTCTGACCGAACTCGATCAGGGGTCCACCACACTCGAACCCTGAGCCCAATGACTTGCTCCCTACCGACCGGTCGGTAGACTCGGACCATGTCATCAGGTGAACTCGTGGCTGACGCCCCCGCACTGGACA
>CAZMJK010000072.1:0-378 GCA_964566555.1 uncultured Bifidobacterium sp.
TATCCGTTCGTGACTTCGTCGAACCCGGTGGCGGGCGGAGCGTGCACCGGAGCGGGAATCGGTCCGCGTTACATCGACAGGGTCGTGGGTATCGCCAAGGCCTACACCACGCGCGTCGGATCGGGTCCCTTCCCCACCGAACTCACCGATGAAATCGGTGATGCACTCATCGACATCGGTCACGAGTACGGAACCAACACCGGCCGTCGTCGCCGCACTGGTTGGTGCGACGCCGTGATGCTTCGCCATTCGGTTCGGTTGAACTCGCTCTCTGAGATCGCCCTGACGAAACTCGATGTGTTCGACACCTTCGATTCCATCAAGGTGTGCATCGCCTATGAACTCGATGGTGAAACGTTTACGCATCTGCCGTATCAC
>CAZMJK010000072.1:388-8513 GCA_964566555.1 uncultured Bifidobacterium sp.
ATCCTGCATGAGGTCACACCGGTGTATGCCGAGTTCCCCGGTTGGAAGACCGATATCTCGGGTGTGACGTCCCGTGACGAACTTCCGAAGGAGGCGTTCGACTACGTGACGTTCCTTCAGGAACAGATCGGTGTCCCGATCGGACTCGTCGGTGTTGGCCCGGGTCGCGATCAGTATCTGAACTTCAACGGCTGATGAGGGTTTGCGTCGTCGGTTCCGGAGGGCGCGAGCACGCGTTGGCGACGGTGCTGCGTCGTCATCACGATGTCGTCGTGACACCTGGGAATCCGGGGATACCTGGATCGGTCGCAACTCCGGCGACAGAGCTCGACGCCGATCTCTACGTGATCGGCCCGGAAGCACCGCTCGTTGCCGGACTCGCCGACCAACTTCGAGCGGCCGGCAAGTTGGTCTTCGGTCCCGGTGCCGACGGGGCGCACCTCGAGGGTTCGAAGGCATGGATGAAGGAAGTCCTCGTCGCTGCTGGTGTTCCCACGGCGCGACACGGAACGTTCACCGAAGCGGAACCGGCCTTCGCGTTTCTCGACACGCTCGATGGTCTGTACGTCGTCAAGACCGACGGTCTCGCTGCCGGAAAGGGAGTCATCGTCACGACGTCGATCGATGAAGCACGTTCCGCAGTCCTCGAGTACTTGTCGGGTGACGCGTTCGGTGATGCAGGACGCACCCTCGTGATCGAAGAGGGGCTCACCGGACCGGAGGTGTCGGTGCTCGCGGTGTGTGACGGCACGACCGCGGTTCCGCTGGCTCCGGCGCAGGACTTCAAGCGCGTCGGTGACGGTGACCTCGGACCGAACACCGGAGGAATGGGCGCGTACTCGCCCGTGCCTGTGGCGGATCACTCGGTTGTCGATGCGGTGATGAATGATGGAGTGCTCCCAACACTCGCCTACTTGCGTTCGATCGGGATCGACTACCGCGGCGTCCTCTACGCCGGCCTCATGCTCACACCGAACGGGCCGAAGATGCTCGAGTACAACGTGAGGTTCGGAGACCCCGAGACGCAGGTCGTTCTGCCCCGACTGACGAGTGACCTCGGTGAACTCCTCGCATCAGCGGCGGCGGGAGCACTTCATGAACCGCCCACCTTCGATGACGGTGCCGCCGTCACCGTTGTCTGCGCGGCCGAGGGCTATCCCCGGGACGTCCGCACGGGCGATGTGATCGAGGGTCTCGAAGACGCGCGCGATGTCACTGGTGCGACGGTGTTCTGTGCCGGTGTCGGTGAGGATGATCAGGGCCGACTCGTCACCGCTGGTGGCCGGGTCCTCACCGTCACCGGGCAGGGTGCTGATCTCGAATCGGCTCGGAGAGCCGCGTACGACGCCGTTGGGAAGATCTCGTGGCCCGGTCTGCATCACCGCACCGACATCGCGTCGGCCGCGGTCGCCGGACTCGCCGAAGGGTCGCAGTAATCGCTCGATCCTCGTGTTCGAGCGAGGATGCTCGACCCGTGAATTCGCATCGGCGTCACCTCGGTGTCGTCCTAGTCTGAAGGGGTGCCCGATTCGGGCCCCTGAGGAGAGCGAATGGCGTCCACATCCGTGCCCAATGTGCTTGCTGCTCGATACGCGAGCGCCGAGATGGTCCGATTGTGGTCGCCCGAACAGAAGATCGTCCTCGAACGTGAACTGTGGATCGCAGTGCTCGAGGCTCAACGGGATCTCGGTATCGCCGTTCCCGACGAGGCAATCGACGCGTATCGGCGAGTCATCGACCAGGTGGATCTCGAATCGATCGATGCACGTGAGCGCGTCACTCGTCACGATGTCAAGGCCCGAATAGACGAATTCTGCGCGCTGGCGGGATTCGAACAGATTCACAAGGGAATGACCTCGCGAGACCTCACGGAGAACGTCGAACAACTTCAGGTCCGCCGTTCACTCACCGTGATTCGGGGTCGGATGCTCGCCGCCCTCGCTCGTTTGGCTGAGCGAGCGGCGGAGTCGGCAACCGTCGTGCTCACCGGCCGCACGCACAATGTTCCTGCGCAGGCGACGACGTTGGGGAAGCGATTCGCCAACGCCGGTGAGGAGTTGCTGCAAGCACTCTGGCGCGTCGACGATCTCCTGGTCCGCTATCCGATGCGGGGTATCAAGGGTCCGGTTGGTACCCAACAGGACATGTACGACCTTCTCGATCACGACGATGTGCGTCTGGAGGAACTCGAAGCCCGCGTCGCTGCGCACCTTGGATTCGATGCGCGCCTCAACAGCGTCGGTCAGGTGTATCCGCGTTCGCTCGATCTCGATGTGGTCGCCGCACTCGTGCAGGCTGCAGCCGGTCCCGCCGATCTTGCGCTCACGATCCGCCTCATGGCGGGTCAGGAGCTGGCCACCGAAGGGTTCCGTCCGGGACAGGTCGGCTCTTCGGCGATGCCGCACAAGATGAACAGCCGCAGTTGTGAGCGGATCGGTGGACTCCTCGCCATCCTTCGGGGTCATCTCACGATGGTGGCTTCACTTGCCGGCGATCAGTGGAATGAAGGCGATGTGAGTTGCTCGGTCGTTCGTCGTGTCGCACTTCCGGATGCGTTCCTCGCGCTCGACGGGTTGTTCGAAACCTTTCTGACGGTTCTCGACGACTTCGGTTCGTATCCCGCGGTCATCGAACGGGAACTCGACCGGTACCTTCCGTTCCTGGCCACGACCAAGGTGCTGGTCGCGGCGGTCCGCAATGGCGTCGGACGTGAGCAAGCACACGAGGCCATCAAGGAACATGCGGTGGCGGCGGCATTGCGATTGCGGGAGGAGGGCGCCGAGGGCAACGACCTCATCGACCGACTCGCCGCCGATCCTCGACTCGGGCTCGCCCCCGATGAACTCGCGGGAGTGCTGGCGCAACCGATCGACTTCGTGGGTCGGGCTCCTGAACAGGTCGCGTCATTCGTGGCGACGGTGTCGTCTCTGGTGGCGGCCGATCCCGTCGCCGCTGGCTACCGTCCGGGCGACATCCTGTGAGTCGCGGTCACTCGTCGTCGTTTCGAGGGCCCGTATCGTGAGCGACGAGCTTCCTCACCTCTATTCCGGCAAGGTTCGCGACATCTACGACGCCGGCGACGATCGCTTGCTCATGGTCACGTCGGATCGATTGAGCGCGTTCGATGTGGTCATGGCCGAACCGATCCCGGATAAGGGCCGAGTGCTCACCGCGATGTCGGCGTTCTGGTTCGAGACGTTCAACGGTGTCGTCGGAAGCCACCTGATCTCTACGGCATTGGACGATTGCCCTCCTGCGGCCCGTCGCGAGGAATGGGAGGGCCGGATCATGCTGTGTCGCAAGGCCGAGATGCTTCCTATCGAATGCATCGTGCGGGGCTATCTGACCGGATCGGCGTGGAAGGAGTATCGGAGCAGCGGCACGATGCACGGTCAGCCGCTTCCCACCGGGCTCCTCGAATCCTCCCGGTTGCCCGAGCCGGTCTTCACTCCGTCGACCAAGGCCGAAGAGGGCCACGACGTGAACATCTCCTTCGAGGCGGCGGTCGACGTGATCGGCCGAGACCTTGCCGAACGCGCTCGGTCGGTGGCGCTCGAGCTCTACACCAAGGGCGCCGAATGGGCCGCTCAGCGCGGCATTCTCATCGCTGACACGAAGTTCGAACTCGGACTCATCGACGGGGAGCTTGTTCTCTGCGATGAGGTGCTGACCCCGGACTCCTCGCGTTTCTGGCCAGCGGATGCGTGGGAACCGGGCCACACTCCACCCTCGTTCGACAAGCAGCCGGTTCGTGACTACCTCGATGGTTTGGACTGGGACAAGCAACCCCCGGCGCCACCGTTACCGCCCGAGGTCGTCGACACCACGAGTGCTCGCTACATCGATGCCTACGAGCGCATCACCGGACGCTCGTTCGCGGAGTGGCACGGGTGACGATCGACCTCCTTCGCTTCCGCTCCGCGTGGCGGTGCCCATGTGCGAGCATGTTCCCATGATCTTCTCAGTGCATGTCGAGGTTCGACTTCGACCTGGGATTGCCGATCCTCAGGGCTCCACCATCGAACGAGCGATGCCCACATTGGGATTCTCGGGCGTTCGTGGCGTGCGTGTCGGCAAGAGCATTCGATTCGAGATCGATGCGGCAGATGAAGCATCGGCGCGTGTTGCGGCCGAAGATCTCTGTCGTCGGTTCCTCACCAATCCCGTGATCGAAGACGCGATCGTCGAGCTCGAACCAGCAGGTGTTGCCTCGTGAGTTCGCGTGTCGGGGTTGTGGTTTTCCCCGGTTCGAATTGCGAGCAGGACATGCTCGAAGCGATGCGTCTGGTCGGAGGCGAACCGGAACTCCTCTGGCACGGTGATGCAACCGTGAACGACGTCGATGCCGTCATCGTTCCCGGCGGTTTCGCCCACGGTGACTATCTGCGACCCGGTGCGATCGCTCGGTTCTCACCGGTCATGTCGGCGGTTGCAGAGTTCGCGGCGGCGGGAGGTCCCGTGGTCGGGATCTGCAATGGTTTCCAAGTCCTCACCGAGGCCGGCCTGCTCCCCGGGGCATTGCAGAAGAACGCCGGGCTGAAGTTCGTCTGTGCGCCCGCGCAACTGCGGGTCGAGTCAACGGATTCGGCGCTGACCCGCGAGGTGCAGAAGGGCGACATCCTGAGCGTTCCGATCAATCATTTCGAGGGCAATTACACCTGCGATGCCGAGACGCTCGCGCAGTTGCGCGATCAGGATCGCATCGTGTTGCGGTACGTGACGAACCCCAACGGTTCGATGGATGACATTGCAGGAGTGTGCAGTGAAGGTCGCAATGTCGTCGGCCTGATGCCCCACCCGGAGCGAGCGACGAGCGAACTCCTCGGAAGCACCGATGGACTGCCGTTGTTGCGCTCGGTGTTGTCGGTCTGACGAACCCGCGATCGCCCTCTCGTCTCAGTTGATGATCCCGGCGCGTCGCAACACGTCGCGGGAGACGCCGAGTTCGATCCACGCCTCCGGACTGAGATCCTTGGAATCGTTGTAGGCCTTCGCCACGGAAACGAAGTCCTCCTCGAGGGCCTTCATGTCGGTCGGCGATTCGAGTTCCTCGAGCTCTTGTTGCTTCTTGATCTTCATCTGGACCAAGTCGAGTTTCCGGAGGGGGTCGCTTTCGCTCGCCAATTGCGTGTCGATGTCGGCGATGCGTTTCCGGAGTCCTTCCGGTGTGATCGGTCGGCCGCGCCTCGGCTTCGTCGACTCGATGGCCTTCAGGTAGCGACGCACGATCTGTCCGCGCTCCCGCCCCTCCCTCAGCGCTCGCTTGTGGCTCTCGGTCATCGTGCCCGGCGGGAGACCGATTCGTGGTCGTGCCTCGGAGTTCGCGTCGTTCGGGTCACTCATGGGAAGTGAGTCCACCACACCCTCACGATGCCGACAACGGTCACGCCGAAACCCGAAGAAAGCGGGTGTTCCGGCGAACTAGCGTGAGTGCGATGGAGGAAGCGATTCACCGTTCGCTCGGATTGACCGATTCCGAATACGAGGACATCCGCACGATCCTGCACCGCGACCCCAATCATCTCGAATTGGCGATGTTCGCAGTGATGTGGTCGGAACATTGCTCGTACAAGTCATCGCGCATCCACCTCAAGCGGCTCCCCACAGAGGCGCCGTGGGTGCTGGTGGGTCCTGGCGAGAATGCCGGCGTGGTCGATGTCGGCGATGGCATCGCCGCAGCACTGCGCATCGAATCGCACAATCACCCGTCGGCGATCGAGCCGTACCAGGGGGCGGCAACGGGAGTGGGCGGCATCCTGCGCGACATCTTCACCATGGGTGCCCGTCCGATCGCGTTGATGGATCCGTTGCGATTCGGTCCCCTCGAGGATCCGCGAAGTCGATGGATCGCCGAGGGAGTGGTGAGTGGCGTCTCCGGATACGGCAATTCCGTCGGCGTCCCCACCATCGGTGGCGAGACCGTTTTCGACGCCACCTATATGGGCAATCCGCTCGTCAACGTGCTGTGTCTGGGCGTTCTACCGACCGAACGGTTGGTGCTCGGCCAGGCCACCGGGGTCGGCAATCTCGCCGTCCTGCTGGGTTCGAGCACTGGGCGGGACGGTATCGGCGGCGTGAGTGTCCTCGCGTCGGCCGGTTTCTCCGATGAGGAGACCGACGCGGAGAAGCGCCCGTCGGTGCAGGTCGGCGATCCCTATGAGGAGAAGCGACTCATCGAGGCATGCCTCGAACTCCTCGACGCCGGACTCGTCGTCGGTATCCAGGATCTGGGCGGTGCCGGTCTGGCCTGTGCCACGAGTGAAACCGCGAGTCGCGGGGGCATGGGCATGGATGTCGACGTCAACGCCATTCCTCGGCGCGAATCGGGGATGGAGCCCTTCGAGGTGATGACCTCCGAGAGTCAGGAACGGATGCTCGCCATCGTCGAGCCTGCCGACCTCGAGCGGGTCCTCGCCATCTGCGAGCGCTGGGAGGTACGGTCCGCGGTGATCGGTCGCGTGACCGATGGCCCGGCGACGGGTCATCCAGACGGTGGTCGTCTTCGGATCATGGATGGTTTCGACGGCGATGTGCTGTGTGACATTCCCGCCGCGGCACTGCATGAAGATGCCCCGCTCTACGACCGACCGATCGCGGCACCCTCGGACTTCGACACGGCGACCCGCACTCTGGGCGCTGAACCTGCGCCTGTGTCGTTCGATCCCGGCGCCGAACTCCTCGAACTGCTGGCCGACGCACGGTGGGTGTTCTCGCAGTATGACCATCAACTGTTCCTCAACACCGTCGAAGGTCCGGGTGGCGATGCAGCGGTGCTCCGACTGAAGCATCCGACGACCTGTGTGGACACCGGTCGCGGAATCGCGCTCACAACCGATGGCAACCATCGTTGGTGTGCGGTCGACCCTCGGCAGGGAACCGCACTCACGGTTGCGGAATCGTTGCTCAATCTCGCATGCGTCGGCGCTCGACCGCTGGCGGTGGTGAACTGCTTGAACTTCGGGAACCCCGAACACCCCGAGGTCATGTGGCAGTTGTCCGAAGCGATCGACGGCATGGCCGAAGCGTGTGTCGCGTTCGCTACCCCGGTCATCGGCGGCAACGTGAGTCTGTACAACGAGTCTCAGGGCACCGATATCGACCCGACACCGGTCGTGGGCATGCTCGGTGTCGTCGATTCGTTGGATCGTCGTCCGCCGGGTGTCGGCTTGGTCGAGAAGGGTCGACTGATGCTCATCGGTGAGGCGCAGGCTGAGATCGCCGGTTCGCGCTGGGCCCGAGCTCGTGGTCATCGCGGTGGCCGGCTTCCGCTGCTCGACCCCGCACTCCATCTGCACGTCGCTGATGTCGTTCGCCAATTGGTGAACGGTGGTGTTCTCGCCGGGATTCACGATGTCTCGGGCGGTGGACTTGGAGTAGCTCTCGCCGAGATGGCGGCGACGTCGGGTATCGGTCTGTCGGTGGCCCGCGTTGCCGATGCCCATGAACTCTTCGCCGAGGGACCGTCTCGCGTCGTGGTCTGCGTGGAGCCGGAGATGATGAGCGTGGTCGAGAACACCTGCGCGCAAGCCGGTGTTCCGGTCTCACGCATCGGGGTCGCCGGTGGTGATCGATTCACGGTGAAGGGTCTCGTTGATCTTCCGCTCGCCGAGGTGATCGGCGCCTGGACCAATCGAATTCCCGCCGCACTCGGTGCGGGTACGGCGCAGGACTGACCGATGACGACCGATCTCGTGACTCCCGAGGACGACACCCCGAAGGAAGCCTGCGGGGTCTTCGGTGTCTACGCCCCCGGTCAGGCGGTGTCGCATCTCACCTATCTCGGGCTCTATGCGCTGCAGCACCGCGGCCAAGAAGCTGCGGGGATGGCCGTCAGCGACGGTTCGACCGTCACCGTGGTGAAAGACACCGGGCTCGTCTCCAACGCGTTCGATGATCGAACGCTCGCTGCGCTTACGGGGCACCTCGCGATCGGCCACACGAGGTATTCCACGACCGGATCGAGCGTGTGGCACAACGCGCAGCCCGTCTATCGCGACGTCGGTGCGCACACGGTCGCCATCGCCCACAACGGCAATCTCGTGAACACCGCCGAACTCGCGGAGGAACTGGGGATGCTGCCGGGAACGGTGAGTTCCGATAGCGACGTCATGGCCGAATTGCTGGC
>CAZMJK010000073.1:0-8300 GCA_964566555.1 uncultured Bifidobacterium sp.
GGCATCGAGACCAAGGGCTCGGTCATGACCAAGCTCATCGAGCGCAACACCACCATCCCGACCCGCCGGACCGAGGTCTTCACGACAGCCGAGGACAATCAACCGTCGGTCGAGATCAACGTGCTCCAGGGTGAGCGCGAGATGGCGCAGTTCAACAAGTCGCTCGGCAAGTTCCAGCTCGTCGACCTTCCGCCCGCACCTCGTGGTGTGCCGCAGATCGAGGTCACGTTCGACATCGACGCCAACGGCATCGTGCACGTGTCGGCCAAGGACAGGGCGACGAACAAGGAACAGTCGATGACGATCACCGGCCAGTCCTCGCTCAGCAAGGACCAGATCGACCAGATGGTCAAGGACGCTGAAGCGCATGCGGCCGAGGACGCCAAGCGACGCGAAGAAGCCGATGCTCGCAACAGCGCCGACACGCTCGTGTACCAGACGGAGAAGTTGCTCAAGGATCAGGGCGACAAGATCTCCGATGACGAGAAGTCGTCTGTCGAGTCGAAGTTGGCCGACCTCAAGACTGCGCTTGCGGGGACTGATGCCGACGCCATCAAGGCGGCGACGGAAGCACTCATGACCGCCAGCCAGAACTTCACGCAGAAGTTGTACGAGCAGGCTGCGGCGAACGACGCAGCTGCGGGTGGAGCAGGCACCACCTCGGCACCCAACGACGACGAGGTCGTCGATGCCGAGATCGTCGACGACGAAGGGAAGTGACCGTGTCAGGGAACGGAGAGGTCTCCGACGAGACCTCTCCGACCGACGACGAACTCCTCGAAGCCGCGGCCGGTGCCGAGATGGGTTTCGATGAACCCGACGGAACCGGTGAAGTGGATCTCGCCGCACTTGTTGCCGAACGCGACGAGTTCCGCGACACGATGCTTCGGGTCAAAGCGGAGTTCGACAACTATCGCAAGCGCGTAGCTCGTGAACAAGAGGAACTGCGTGAGCGAGCGAACGAGAACCTCGCCGAAAAGTTGCTGGTGGTTCTCGATACCTGTGAAGCGGCGGTCGGACACGGCTCTGCCGATGTTGAACCCATCGCCAAGATGCTGGCGGATCTCCTCGGTGGCGAAGGCCTCGTGAGGTTGGCTCCGGAGAACGAACCGTTCGATCCGAATCTGCACGACGCGGTGATGCACGAAGAAGGTGATGGAGGCGAATCGATCGTTATCGAGACCCTCCGCACCGGGTACCAATGGAAGAGCCGGGTGCTTCGCCCGGCAATGGTGAAGGTCAAAGGGTAGAAGTGGCTCCACAGCGCGAGTGGTTCGAGAAGAACTACTACGAAGTTCTCGGTGTGCCGGAAACGGCGACGGCCAAGGACATCACGCGCGCGTACCGGAAACTCGCTCGGGAATTTCATCCCGATGCGAATCCCGGTAACGCTGCAGCAGAAGAGAGGTTCAAGGAGATCTCCGCGGCCTACGACGTGATCGGCGACGAGACCAAACGAGCCGAGTACGACGAGGTGCGTCGCAACCCGATGGGCGGCATGGGTTTCGGCGGCGGCGGAGCCGGATTCACTCCCGGTGCCGGTGGCTTCAATTTCGAAGGAGCCGATCTCGGCGATCTGCTCGGTGGATTGTTCGGTGGCGGCGGTCGCCGTGGTCGCCAGGGTTCGAACCGAAGTCGCGCTCCGCAACGAGGCGCCGACCTCGAAGCCGAGCTCTACCTCTCCTTCCGCGACGCGTTCGCGGGAAGTGAAACCACTCTTCACCTGACCAGCGATCTTCCGTGCGGAACCTGTAGTGGTTCAGGCTCCAAACCGGGAACGGCGCCCACCACCTGTCAGCACTGTCACGGACGCGGTGTGGCCGACGACAACCAAGGGATGTTCTCCTTCTCGTCTCCGTGTCCCGTCTGCGGCGGTGCGGGTTCCGTCATCACGTCACCGTGCGCAACGTGCCGAGGCACCGGCGTCGAACGTCGAGCGCGAGAGGTCAAGGTCCGCATACCCGCCGGCGTCGATGATGGTCAACGCATCAAGTTGAAGGGTCGAGGTGGCGCCGGCCGTAACGGTGGTGCAGTCGGTGATCTCTACGTCATCGTGCATGTGGGTCGAGATGAGATCTTCGGTCGAGACGGAAAGAACCTCACGATCAGTGTTCCGGTCACGTTCGCCGAAGCGGCACTGGGCACCAAACTCACGGTTCCCACGCTCGACGGGAATCCGGTCACGCTCAAGATTCCAGCCGGGACGCCGACGGGCAAGGTCTTCCGTGTGAAGGGTCGCGGAGTTGCCACCAAGAAGGCAACGGGCGACCTCCTCGTCACGGTGCAGGTCGATGTCCCAACACAACTCACTGAAGAACAGCTCGACGCGCTCGAGGCGATGGCCTCGACGTTTCCCGCTGCTCCCCGCGACTACTTGGGGGTCTGAACATGAGTCCGATGTCCGAACCCAATGCGCAGATGCGAGCGGTGTACATCATCTCGGTGGCTGCCGAACTCGCCGGTGTGCATCCGCAGACGCTTCGGATCTATGAGCGCAAGGGATTGCTGGAACCGGCGCGTACGACCGGCGGTTCGCGTCGTTACAGCCAGGCCGATATCGATCATCTGCGGCGCATTCAGGAACTCACCGACGAGGGGCTGAACCTCGCCGGGGTCAAGAAGGTGCTCGACCTCGAAGCGCGTATCGCCCAACTCGAGGACGCCCTTCATCAGTCTCGAGCCGAGATGGCCGCCGCCGTCGAGGAAGCCCACCGCTCGTATCGCCGGGACCTCGTGCCTCTGCGTCAGTCGGTGGCCCCGTTCGGCGACGCCGCCGAGGTGCTGCGCCGTCTCTCTGGCCGCTAGCGGCAGCGGCTCGCTCCCTCTCTGCAACCCACATTTTCCCGGGATGGGAGCAGTCTGAGGGAACAAAGTTGACAATCTCATTGTTAACTTTCATGTCGGGTGATCCCGACCCGCCTTTGCGGCAGACCCCCCACTCATTGCTACCAAGGAGTTGACGCCAGGAACATGGCTCTCGATCCGAATCGCTGGACCCTCAAGACCCAAGAGGCGGTGAACACCGCCATTGCGGCCGCCCGTTCGGCCAGTAATCCCGAGGTCACCCCCGACCACCTGTTGCTCGCCCTGCTCGGTCAGGAAGAAGGCATTGTGTTGCCGATCCTCCAGAAGGTCGGCGTCGCGCCCCTGCAGGTGCGCAACGTCGCGGAGGAGGCGGTGTCGAAGCTGCCGAAGTCCTACGGGAGCGACTCTCGAGTGAGTCGCGAGTTCACTTCGCTCGTCGATCGTGCCGACGAGGTCCGCCGCGATCTCCACGACGAGTACCTCTCGACCGAGCACCTGCTGCTGGCGATGGCATCGTCGGTCGGCGTCACGAAGGATGAGTTGCTCGCTGCGATGGTCGATGTGCGCGGCAGTCATCGTGTGACGAGTCAGAATCCGGAAGAGCAGTACCAGGCGCTCGAGAAGTACGGTCAGGACCTCACGGCGCGCGCTCGTGAAGGGAAGATCGATCCGGTCATCGGTCGTGACGATGAGATCCGCCGAGTCATTCAGGTGCTGTCGCGTCGGACGAAGAACAATCCCGTTCTCATCGGCGAGCCGGGTGTGGGCAAGACGGCGATCGTCGAAGGACTCGCTCGTCGAATCGTCGAAGGCGATGTTCCCGAAAGTCTCAAGAACAAGCGGCTGATCGCGCTCGACCTTTCCTCGATGGTTGCGGGAGCGAAGTATCGAGGAGAGTTCGAGGAGCGGCTCAAGGCCGTTCTCAAGGAGATCACCGATTCGGAAGGTGAGGTGATCACCTTCATCGATGAGATGCACACCGTTGTCGGTGCGGGTGCTTCCGAAGGTTCGATGGATGCCGGCAACATGCTCAAGCCGATGTTGGCTCGCGGTCAGCTCCGCATGATCGGCGCCACCACGTTGGACGAATATCGCAAATACATCGAGAAGGATCCTGCGCTCGAGCGTCGCTTCCAGCAGGTCTTCGTGGATCAGCCTTCGGTCGATGACACAATCGCCATCCTCCGCGGGCTCAAGGAACGTTACGAGGTGCATCACGGCGTTCGTATCCAGGACGCTGCGCTCGTGGGTGCGGCGGTGCTCTCCGATCGCTATCTGACGGGGCGTTTCCTTCCGGACAAGGCCATCGACCTGGTCGATGAGGCGGCGTCGAAACTGCGCATCGAAATCGATTCGATGCCGACGGAGATCGATGTCGTCGATCGACGAATCCGTCAGCTCGAGATCGAGCGGGTCGCATTGGCCAAGGAGACCGATGCTCCTTCCATCGAGCGTTTGGCGACGCTCGATGAGGAGTTGGCGAATCTGCGCGAGCAGATCTCGGCGATGAAGGCGCACTGGCTCAATGAAAAGGACGCCATCGACCGCATTCGGGAGTTGAAGGAGCAACTGGAGAACAGTCGCGGTGAACTCGAACGGGAAGTCGATCTCGAGCGCGCATCGGAAATTCGCTACGGCGTTCTGCCCGAGATCGAGCGGCAGATCAGCGAGGCATCGAAGGCCCTCGACGAGCTTCAAGCGACACAGAAGATGCTCAAGGAGGAAGTCGACGAGGAGGACATCGCGGAAGTCATCAGCAAGTGGACGGGAGTTCCCGTCAGTCGGCTGATGGAAGGCGAGTTGTCCAAACTGGTGCGGCTGGAGGAGGTCCTGCACGATCGGGTGGTGGGGCAGGACGATGCGGTCACCGCGGTGGCCAACGCCATTCGTCGGAGCCGTGCCGGGCTCTCCGATCCCAATCGCCCGATCGGTTCGTTCCTGTTCTTGGGACCGACTGGTGTGGGCAAGACCGAACTCGCTCGATCGCTCGCCGATTTCCTGTTCGACGATGAACGGGCGATGGTTCGCATCGATATGAGCGAGTACATGGAGAAGCACTCGGTGTCACGACTCATCGGCGCTCCTCCTGGATACGTCGGGTACGACGAGGGTGGGCAACTCACCGAAGCCGTGCGCCGTCGTCCCTATTCGGTGGTTCTGCTCGATGAACTCGAGAAGGCCCATCCCGATGTGTTCAACGTCCTGCTCCAACTGCTCGACGACGGGCGCCTCACCGACGGTCAAGGTCGAACGATCGACTTCACCAATGTGGTGTTGATCATGACCTCGAACCTTCCGGGAGATCCTCGTGAGTACTTCAAACCGGAGTTCGTCAACCGTATCGATGACATCGTTCGATTCCGGTCACTGACCGAGGAGGATCTCGGTCGTATCGTCGAGATCCAACTCGAGGGAATTACCCGGCGTCTTGCACAGCGTCGCATCGCTCTCCGAGTTACACCAGCGGCACGAACGGCACTCGCGGCCGAAGGTTACGACCCCGCCTTCGGGGCGCGACCACTGAAGCGAGTGATTCAACGGGAGATCGCTGACCCATTGGCGATCGCCATCCTCGAAGGTCGTTATGGCGAAGGTGACACCGTGATCGTCGACACCGATGGTGACGGGGTGCTCACGCTTTCGTGATGGAGTGAGGGCCTCACCACCTCAGGACTAGCGTTCCCGGGGTGGTGACGTCGGTCGAGCTCGCATCCGAATCGTCCGTCGTCGTCGATCCGGGGCGGCTGACGGGCGATGAGCGACGGCGCGCTCGTGTGGGCGCGCTGCTCGCTGTCGGCCTCTTCCTGCTCGTCGCAACCTGGGGCCGGCCATGGAACATCTTCGATACCAGTGTCGCCTCGTCGGACATCTACGACGTACAGGCTCGATCCATCGCCCATGGTCACCTCGACATCCCCTCATCGGTGGCCGGGGTCGAGGGCATTCCGCTCGAGAGCGGCACCCAGGTCTATTTCGGAGTCGGACCTTCGCTGCTTCGACTGCCGTTGACCGGCTGGACCGATGCCTTCGACCGACGGCTCGGCGTTCTCAGCATGAGCGTCGCTGTCGCCGTGCTCGGCCTGGCAGCGGCGAGATTGCTGAAGCGGGCGGAACCACTCGTGGCCGGGACGATTGCACTCGCGCCGAGGTGGTTCGGTGTCATGGCGTTCGCCGCCGTCGCCTGTACCCCGGTGCTCTTCATGGCGACGCGTTCGGTCGTCTATACCGAAGCGATCCTCTGGGGTGCCGCGGCATCGCTCGCCGGTCTGGATCTGGTGCTGCGATGGTGGCGGACGCAGGCATGGGGCTACTTCGTCGCTGCCGTGGCGGTCGGAACCTTTGCCGTTTCCTGCCGACCCACCTCAGGTGTGGCCCCCGGTATCGCGCTCGGACTCTTCGGTCTCGTCCTGCTGCGACGCCGGGGCTGGTGATTACGGGCGCGGTTTTCACGTTGATCGGGTTCGCGCTCGTGAACTGGCTTCGATTCGGAATGCTCTTCGGACAGCCCTACGGGGCGCAGACGTTTTCGGTGATGAGTGAAGAACGTCGGGCCTTTCTCGAGGACAACTCGGGTTCAATTCTTGGGTTGCAGTTCGTTCCCACCACCGTCGCCAGATACTTCTCACCGATCGCGATGGGGTGGCAACGACTCTTTCCGTTCGTGAACTTCGGTAGGCCGGCCACGGTGATCGGTGATGTCACGTTCGATGGCACCTACCAGTCCAGTTCGCTGCCGTTGGGTGCGCCGGTGCTCTTCGTGTTCGCTTGTATCGGCACGTGGTGGACGGTGCTGCGTGATCGAACACGTGAGTGGTCGGTGGTGGCGATCGCCGCGGTTCTCTCTACGTTTGGAACGCTTGCCGCAGGATTCGTGAATCACCGGTATCTCGTCGACTTCGTTCCCGCTCTCGTGGTGTTGGCCTGTCCGGGGATCCTGCTGATCACACAGCGTGCTGACGGGTGGTCGCGAGGTTGGCGTCGTCTCGGACTCGCTGTCGCAATCGTCGTTTCGCTCTTTGCGACATGGACCCAGATCGGTCTGGCCGTGCAGTACCGCGCGTTCAGTATCACTCCCACGGAATCCGATACACGGGCGTTCCTCTCGCTCCAGAACGCCATCGATCGACGAGTGTCCGATCAGCCGTTCCCGGATGTGCAGATGGCATCGGGGGACACGCTTCCGACGGATGGAATCGTCGATGGGACGGTGGTCATCCTCGATGACTGTGCTGGGCTCTATCGCTATGACGGCTACTACTGGGCCGCCGCGGAACGGAAGCCCGGAGCTGGCCGTCGGTACGTCCTCACGGGAACAGTGACCGACGAGCCGCGTCCGATGCTCACGGGATTCGGATGGACGGTGACGGTGCAACGAACGGCCGAAGGCGTGGTGTTCGTCTACGACTCCTCCTACGGTCGACGCGATGTCTCGGAGCCGATCGTTCTTCCCGAAGGCGTCGTGACGTTCGATGTGGTCGCCGATCAGGCCGGAATCCCGACCCTGTCGGTGCGATTCGACGACCGCGTCGTCTTCCGCGCCGACTTCCTCGGAATCACGAAGGCGCAGCCGGCCGAGGGCTGGGTCTCCACGCCGGGAGCGGCACCGCTCTGCGAGTCCTTGCGTGACCGAATGGTGAAACGATGACATCGCGCACTGCGAGCCGCGACAATTCGGCCGTGGAACCGGGAACCCTGACGCGACTCGAGCGTCGTTGGTCCAGAGCCGGAACCATTGCGGCGGTGGTCGTCTTCTGGCTCGTCGCCACCTGTTTCCAGCCGTGGAACCTGTTCGAGAAGGGTCCGTACACGACGGACTTCTACGACGCTCAGGCACGTGCACTTACGCACGGGCACCTCGATATCCCGGCCGATGTTGCGGGCATCGAGGGTTTCGAAATCAATGGCAAGACCCAGATCTATTTCGGCATCGGACCGGCGATCATGCGGCTGCCGTTCTCCGGGGTTTTCGCTGTCTTTGATCGCCGTCTTTCGGTGCTGAGCGAATTGCTGGCGCTGAGTGTGCTCGGCCTCGCTGCAGCGCGATTGCTCAAGCGAGCCAAGTCCTTGGTAACGAATGCACCTGAAGGCGCTGCGTGGTGGTTTGGCGCATTCGCCGTTGTGGCCACACTTGGAACACCGCTGCTTTTCTTCTCATCTCGCGCGCTCGTGTATCACGAAGCGGAATTATGGGGTGCTGCTGCTGGTCTCGCCGGGCTTGATCTCGTTCTTCGTTGGTGGCGAACACCAACACGACGTCATCTCATCGAAGCAGTAGCGCTCGCTGTTTTCGCGCTCTCTTGCCGACCGTCAACGGGAGCAGCTCCTGCGATGGCGCTTGGTCTCTTTGGTGTGGCGCTTGCCTGGAAGCGGGAGTGGAAACGTTCGCTGATTGTGCTTGTAGGGGCGGCGATTCCGTTTTTCGGATTTGCCCTTGTGAACTGGTTGCGCTTTCGGTCTGCCACTGATGTGCCGTTTCCGTTGCAGGTGTTTTCGAA
>CAZMJK010000074.1:0-872 GCA_964566555.1 uncultured Bifidobacterium sp.
CTACACTTCGGAGTATGGATCGGCCGGTGAGTTTCACCCTCGCTTTCGAGGATCTGGAAACCGATCCCGAGGTGCAAGAGGAGCGAGGCGGTGTGGTGACCGAACGCCTACTCGATCGGCTTCGGGAGTTGTCGATCCGGGGCACCTTCTTCTGCGTCGGCGAGGTCGCGCAACAGCATCCGAACCTCGTGCGCCGGATGGTCGCCGATGGGCACGAGCTCGGTGTGCACGGGTTGAAGCACATCCCCAACGATCTCCTGGGCCCCGAGCGTTTCCGCGTCGACAATGAACGAGCGAAGGCCCTGCTGTCGGACCTCGCGGGCGAAGAGGTCACGTTGTACCGGGCCCCCCAGTACTCCTTGATCCCATCCACGCCGTGGGTGCCGGAGATCCTCACCGAGTTGGGGTTTCGTGCGTCCTCGAGTGTGCTGCCGGCTCGCAGTCCGCTCTACGGCTGGCCTGGAGCACCGGTGACACCATTCCGCTGGCCCTGTGGCCTCATCGAACTCCCGAGTCCGGTGATGAAGCTCGGTCCCGCGACCATCCCGTTCCTCGGCGGCACATATCTGCGTCTCCTTCCCGCCATGGTCCGCCGTCGGGGCGTGCGGACCGCGCATCCCGATACTGTCCTGTGGACCTATTGCCATCCGTGGGAGTTCGATCCCGACGAGAAGTTCTACGTCTACGAGCATGGTGGATGGTTGGTGAGCCGGATCGGGTGGCTCAATCGACGGGGGATGCAGAAGCGCATCGAGGCCACGCTGCGGCCCGTCGCCGGACCGCGACTCGGCGATGTGATCGACACCTTCGTCGACCTGCCGGTCTTCTCACCGGCACCGGTGGCCGACAACGAGACACCCCGATCTGCATGA
>CAZMJK010000074.1:947-5550 GCA_964566555.1 uncultured Bifidobacterium sp.
CGATTCTGGATCTCGCTTCTCCTGATCGTTTGCCTCGGTTTCGCTGGCCGTCTCGTCAGCATGTCTCTCTGGTCACCGAAGACGAATCTGGATCTCGGAGGCGACGCCGTCTACTACCACGAAGCGGCGAACCTCCTCGCTGACGGAAAGGGGTTCATCGATCCCTATCGGTACCTCTTCGGCGGAAAGGAGCAGGTCACACTCGCCGACGGACGGGTCGTCGAAATCGTGACGCCGGTCGGACACGTCGAACCGACTGCCGGTCACCCTCCGATGTACGTGCTCTACCTCGGGGCGTTCTCAGCACTGGGAATGCGTTCGCTCGCCGCACATCAAGTCGCTTCCATCCTGCTGGGCACCGCGACGATCCTGTTGGCCGGGATCCTCGGGCGGTCATTGCGCAACGAGCGCACCGGCCTGATCGCCGCCTTTCTCACCGCGATCTACGCCAACATCTGGATCAACGACCTCGTCGTGATGTCCGAGACTGCTGCGGTCTTCTTCACGTTCGTCACGACCATCTTCGGTCTTCGCTTCTTCCGAACGCCGTCTCGTGTCAATGCTGCGCTCTTCGGCGTGGCCGGTGCATTGGCGGCGTTGTCGAGGGCGGAACTCCTGCTCTTCCTCCCGATCGTTGCGGCATGGGGTCTCTGGAAGGCACCGCTCCCATGGAAAGAGCGGATTCTCCGCTACGGAATCGCCGGCGTGGTGTGCTGCCTCGTCCTCGCGCCGTGGGTGATCCGAAACAACATCGTGATGAAGGAACCGATCACGCTGTCCGACGGAACCGGAACGGTGATGGTGCAGGCCAACTGCGATGACACCTACTACGGAAAGCATCTCGGCTACTGGAGTCTGCGCTGCGGAGATCCGCAGCCCCATGGGCCCAACGGTGAATTGCTCGACGAATCCCAACGAGACGTGGTGGTGCGAAAGCGGGCCACAGCGTATATCTCGAACCACACCACGCGACTCGTGACGGTGGTCGTGCCTGCCCGGGTCGCTCGAATGTGGGGTGTGTATCAGCCACTCGAGCAGATCCGCCTCGATATCGGTGAAGGCCGTCCATCGATACCGGCCAAGCTCGGCTTCATCCAGTACGTGGTCCTTGCCCTCCTCGCCTGCGTCGGAGCAGTCATCCAATGGCGCCGTAAGCATCCGGTACTCGTCATCGGACTCTGGGCGGTATTGGCCACGTTCACAGCCGCCACGGCATTCGGGACGACTCGTTACCGAACTGCGGCCGAGGTCTCGATCGTCATGTTCGCCACGATTGCGATCGATTATGTCTGGACTCGATTCTCGGTTTGGCGTCACGGCGCTCGTACACCGTCACCGGAAACCGTTTCATCGAACTGAGGGACCATGACTGACGATGCCGAACTCGAGCGAACCGCGACGCTCCTCAATCATGTGTTCGAGCACGCCGACCCACTCACGGTGTCGTCGTTGCGGTGGTATTACGACGAGAACCCTGCAGGACGCGCCGCTGTCGGACGAGTCGAGGAAGAGGGTCGGCGTTTGGGGAACTATGCGCTCGTGCCGAATCGATTCGTCTCGGTCGATGGCGAGGAGCGACGACTCGGAGTCGGCGTCGACCTCGCCGTCGATCCGGAAGCACGGGGATCGGGCGTTTTCCGGCGCACGGTCGAGGACTCCTATGAACGTGGAACCTCTCTCGGTTTCGACGGCATCCTGGGAGTCGCCAATGCCAATTCTGCGCCTCGTATGGTGGCCACGTTGGGCTGGCGGGCCCTCGATCCACTCCCGGTCACGATGGTCGGGGTTGTCGGGCGAACGGGAGGCTTCGAGTCATTCCCAGTCGGGCCTACAACGATCGACGTCATTGACGATCTCGTCGATGACGCCTTCGTCAGGTCATCGGATCGGGGCTTCGCTCCGCTCTGGACTCCTGAACTGCTGAAGTGGCGCGTCCAGCGACCCGGTCACGACTACAGCCTCCACATCTCCGATGACCTTGTGGTGGTGTCCACGAGAACGCGAGTGGCAGGGATCCCTTTCGGGGTGATTCTCGGTGTGCTCTGTCGGCGCCAGTGCGATCGTTTGAGAATCGGTCGAGTGGCGGCCGTTGTGGGTCGGCACCACAAGGCGCCGTTCGTGATCCACTGGGGTCGGTCGCCGGCGTTGCATGTCCGCGGGGTGCCACTCCCGCAGAAACTCATGCCTTCGCCGCTCGCCCTCGTGCTTCATCCGTTCTCACCGAACTTCGATGCCGGTGCATTCGAACTCGGGGAGTTTGGCTTCCTCGACTTCGACGCCTATTGAGGATCAGTCGATACCAGCGAGTTTTCGGGCGTACGCGAGAACTCGAGTTGTGTCGTAGGACCGGGCGATCATCATCTTCTCGGCCTCGAGCGAGCCTTCGGCATGGATGGCGAGTACGGCGTGATAGCCACCGAACTCGCGAGTCGTGAGATCGCTGACCATATTGAGGGCGCGGATGCGATCTTCGCCGTTCACGCCCGCACGGCCTCCAAGGAGCGAGCGAAGCATCGGCCCGATCTCCGGATTGGCGAAATCGGCGCCGCCCGGGGCGGTGACGAGGAGCCCTCCCGAGAGATCCTGGACCTCCTGCAATGCATGGTGGTAGCCGTGGGCGAAATGCGACTTCGCGATGTTGACAATGAGTGGATCGGGGACGAAGACGCCCGCGTCGTCCGGGGTTCCCCGATGAGCGCTCGATTCGACGAGGGCGCGAAGCGTCTCGGCATAGGAGATGAGAGAGGTCAATTTGTCGCGGACATGCGCAGCACGGGTGATGCCGTTCATATCGGCCATCAGCGCCGCGCTTCCGACCAGGGCATCGACCAGGGGGAGCTTGTAGGAGATCGCCGTGAAGCGGTGGTAGTCGACGAAGGCGAGGGCCAGCGGACCGGCGAATTCGTGTTGTCCGTCGAGGAAGATTCGGTCGTTTGGGACGAAGACGTCATCGAAGATCGTCGTCGTCTCCATCATGAGCCGCTGCGAACTGATCGGCGAATCGAAATCGTTGCCCGCATGAGCACCGTACGGGCTCGCCACGAGCCGGAGTCCGGGTGTGTTGACCGGTATTGCGAAACTCACCGCCCAGTCGGCGTCTGCGGGACCCATCGCTCGTGTGGGCAGCACGATGAGCTCGTTGGTGTTGGGCGTACAGCTCGTATGGACCTTGGCCCCTCTCACCACGATCCCGTCCGCACGTCTCTCGACGATGCGGAGGTAGGAGTCGGGGTTGGATTGAGCGGAGGGCCCAAGACTGCGGTCACCCTTCACGTCGGTTTGCGCCACCGACATGGCGAGATCATTCACTCGGCAATGATCGAAGAATGCGGCGATCCGAGCCGATCGTTCGTCATCGCCACGAGCGGCATCGAGCGCACGACCGATACGCCTCAGAGCGAAGAGTGCATCTGTGCCGATCTCCTTGATCAGCGGCACAAGCGTGTTGCATCTCGCAGTGGCGGTCTCGATGAGTCGCGCGCGATCGCTGAGGTCCTGGGTGGATCGTGGTTCGAGGAAGTAGCGGCTGAAGGGATCCTCGGAGTCCACGACTGCGAGCGGGCGAACTTCGGGGTCCTCGGCGAGCTCGAAGTCGACCGATGCGTGCTGGATGGCTCGTGCGATCACCGGATGTTCGGTGACATCGGCGACGCGTTCGCCGCCGAAATAGACGATGCGATCGTCACGGAGCGATTGCACGTACTGGTCTGGGCTGCGAAGAGCCACGGGTCCTCCTCGAACCGTGTGCCGGGGACGCCGGTGTGACGATGAAGGTACCAGCGGACTGATTCCACGTGATGCACCCGGATCGATGGCCGGTGCAGTCACGGTCGAGGTCGTAAGTTGTCCGATCGTGAGCGACCCATGCCGCACTCGACCCGCACCGTCGATGTCGACCAAGGCCTTTGTCGTGTGCCTGGCGGTTGCCGGCGTTCTGGGGTTCGCCGTGCGGTTCGGAACGTTCCTCTGGGAGGGGAGAACCGCTCCACTCTCGGGTGACGCCGTCTTCTACCACGAGACCGCCAACCTCCTCGCCGACGGCAAGGGCTACATCAACCCCGTCTTCTACAACGCGGGGTATTGCTTCGATGCTGGGGTCAGTTCTGGACCGCGCTATTCGTTCCTCCCCGGACTCGAGAACTGTCCGAAGGTCGAGGTCGTCCAGCCCGATGGTTCGGTGCGAACGGTGGTGGTCAGCCTTCCACCGGGGACGAAGGAGCCGACCGCTGCGCATCCGCCGTTGTGGTCGATCATCCTTTCGCTGGCGTCGCGGATGGGATTCGACAGCGTCAATCAGCATCGGTTGGTGGGAATCCTCTTCGGTTCCTTAGGGGTGGTGCTCGTCGGACTTGCCGGACGGGAACTCTTTGGTCAGCGCGTCGGGATCGTCTCCGCGTTCCTCGCCGCGATCTACGGTTTCCTGTGGTTGAACGATTGGTCGCTCATGAGCGAGTCATTGGTGACGGCGTTCGTCCCGGTCATGACGATCGTGGCCGTCCGGTGGTGGAGGAATCCCACGTGGAGACTCGCGCTCGCCCTCGGCGTGCTTTCGGGGCTCGGGGGACTGTTGCGTACTGAGTTATTGGCCTACGGCCCGGTGCTC
>CAZMJK010000074.1:5560-6931 GCA_964566555.1 uncultured Bifidobacterium sp.
CGTCGGGTCGACTGGAAGGCGCTCGTGCGCGACCTCGCGCTCGTGAGCGCCGTGGGCCTAGCGGTTCTGTCGCCGTGGCTGATTCGAAATCTGACGTCGTTCGACAAGCCGATCCTCCTGTCGCCCACCGGAACGCTCCTTGCGCAGACCAATTGCGACGCCGCCTATTACGGGGAGAAGACGGGGTACTGGGAACGATTCTGCGCCGAGCCGGAACCGGTTGGAAGCGATGGTTCCTTGCCCGACGAGTCCGAACGCGATGCCATCAAGCGCTCATGGGCGATCGACTATCTGAAATCACATACGAGCCGGCTCGTCGTGGTCGCTCCGATTCGAACCCTTCGGATGTTCAATCTGTACGACCCGATCGGTACCGCGCGGTTCGACATCTATGTCGAGAACCGAGAGTTCCGCCAGTCGATGTTCGCCCTCGTGCAGTTCTACATCGTGGCGATCTTCGCAGTCGTGGGCGGTGCGTTGGCGTGGCTACGTCGGGCGGCCGTTCTGCCGGCCATTCTGTGGCCGCTCCTCGTCGCCGGTGTCGCAGCGATGAGTTTCGGGAACAATCGTTATCGGGTGAGCGCCGAACCGTCACTGCTCTGGTTCGCCTCAGTCGCGTTCGTCGTGCTCTTCGATCGGGTCCGCAGGAACCAACGAACGAGCGTCTCGGAGACCACGGTCAGGACGGCGACGAGTCCCAACTGATGGGCGAACAGGAATCCTGAGGGCCATTCGACGCCGTTGGGGAAGTGCCGTCGGAATTGGAGTCCGGTGTAGAGGACGACGACACCGCCGACGGAGCCGAGGACCGCCAGGATCGCCAGGGACGTACGTCGACGGGACCAGACGAGTCCTGCGGTGATCGCCGCCATGGCGACGGCGACGACGAGACCACCGACGATGGCGGCGAGAACAGTGGCGAGCGCAACGATGCCAAGTCGCTCTGTCAGTGTCAGATCGGCATGGTTCGTCGATCGATACAACTCAGGCTGGTTGCGGCTCGATTGCAAATGCGATCGACGCCGCCACGTCAGGATCAAGGCGGCGACGCACAGGCCCAGGAACCATGGAGTCGAGACGGCGAGACCCATCCAGACGTAGTTCTGCGGGGACCAGGTGATGTCCACGGTGAACGATTGACCCGTGACCGCTGGATCGATGTACCAGCCGTTGGCGAAGCCGTCGATCAACGTCGGCGTGCCGAGGGACGAACCACCTCGGATCGACGCGCTCCAGCCGTCGGAGAGTGATTGACCGAGGACGAGCCAGAAGGGCTCAGTGGCATTGTCGATCGTGACGGAATAGCGATTGGTTCCCGTCGATGTCGCCGTCGTCGAGGGAACGGTCGGGTTGGCGCTTACAGGCGTCGGG
>CAZMJK010000074.1:6941-8288 GCA_964566555.1 uncultured Bifidobacterium sp.
GACTTGAGTTCGACCGCGTCGATATCGACACCCGTATCGAGTCCCTTCGATGAGTAGAGGCGGTGGTCACCCGTTTCGAGGGGCAAGGCGGTTGCGTTGTCGTCGCACGGAACGAGCCGAAGGGGGGAGCGGGCGATGGCCTCACTCACCGTGCCCTCGAGCGTCACCGCCCTCGCCGATCCATCGATCGAAAGGAGATCGGATCGACAGCGGGTCGGCAGCGAGACGGGAAGTGCTCCGACGGTCGTGGGAAGTCCGAATTCGGCGATTGAGATCGGAAGGACGCGTCGCCCACCACTGAAGTACTCCTTCGTGGTCACTTCCCGTTCCGATGCGATGGAGATCTGAACCACCCGCGAGGAGAGTGCACCAGTGGGAACGTCGACGGTGGTGACATGGCCGAGCGTGTCGCTGGTGTCGATCGCCGGGACCGCGACCGTACGAACGACACCGTCGTCGAGCGTGAGGTTCAGGGTCGCGGGAACGGAGTGCTCGCGATCATTGATGACCGAGAGTCGGAGATGGTCGAAGTTCAAGGTGGTGGGGCTCGTCACCGTCGCCGCGGCGCCGACCTGTGAATCGAACTTGGTGGTCCACGCAGTGGCGAGGTCGCCGTCGAGAGCGGAGGAGGGGCGAGCCTCGAGGACTCCGCTGAGATAGTCCACACCGCTCACGATTGGAGAGCCGGCGGCAAGTCCTGGCCGACCGACGAGTTCGTCGATGAGTGCGCCGTCGACTCCGGCGCTCAGTCGGGCCCTCCCGTCCAGGTCGAGGTTGGTGGTGGATCCGATGCGGAAGATTCGTCGGAGTTGGAGTTCGGAATCCTGCCGAAAGCCTTCGATGGGATTCGAGCGAAGTCTCGAGAAGAGGTACGAAACGTTGGTGGCGACAGGTGCGAGATCATCGATTCCTGCGGTCGGGGTGACGATCCACTCCTGCGCCGAGATGCCAGGCACTGTGACTTCGCGGAATCCGACGTTCGAGAAGCCGAGCCAGTTCGTCCGTCCCTTCACATTGGTCTCGTCGATCCGGACACTCATCGAGGAGAACGAGCGATTGCCTCCGAAATCGATGCGTTGACCCGCTCCTTCGAACGAGGCGTCAGTCAGATCCACGGTGGACACGGGCGCACCATCGAGGAAGACGGTCGCCTTCGTGATCCATCGATTGCCACTCGCTTGTAAGAGGTCGATGTGATCGGCAGTGATGGGGTGGGTGTAGGTCACGACGAGCCGATCGCCGACCGCGTCGCTGAAGCCACCGGTGGTCCACGCGGTCCGGGGGTCACCGTCGATGGCATTGACCGGACGGACTTCGGTTGAATAGGCCACGATGTTGCCGTAGGTT
>CAZMJK010000075.1:0-7817 GCA_964566555.1 uncultured Bifidobacterium sp.
TCGTCCCGACCGCAGCGATGCTGAACGCGTTCACTGCTGCACAGGCGACCGAGTTCGGCAAGCAACGGGCCGTCGACAACGCCGTGGGCGCGGGGCTCGTCATCATCGCCGCACTTGTCACGCTCATCGGAAGCCGTGTCATGAACCGCGGTCACTCCAATACCACCGCAACACCGACGCCCTCCCCCGCCTGAATCACTCACGTCATCACTTCGAACCAACAGGAGTCACAATGTCCAAGGTCCTTCTGCACCATGAAAAGATCGCCACGTCGCTCAAAGGTGCCGTTGCCTACAAGGTCCGGTACGCGTCGCATGACGTGCAGGGCAAACCCACCGAGTCCACCGGTCTGGTGATTGCCCCCGATGCTGCGGGTGAGAACCGCCGTGTGATGTCGTGGGCGCACGGGACCACGGGTATCGGTGATGGCGGCTGTCCGTCGAACGAGCCCGATCCGGCACGGGAACTCACGCTCTACTTCGCCCCTGGCAGCACCACACAGAACGACTACGGCGTACCCGGTGTGCAGAAGTTCATCGATGAGGGTTGGGTCGTCACTGCCACCGATTATCAGGGCATGGGCTCTCCGGGGATCCACCAGTACACGGTGAACCGCACCAATGCGATCGACGTCGTCATGATCGTGCATGCCGCCCGCGAGTTGGCCGTCGGGGCGGGCGATCGATTCGGCGTGATCGGCTGGTCGCAGGGTGGCGGCGCGGCTGCGGCCACCGTCGAACTCGATGCCGCCGACTACGGGGATCTCACCATCGTCGGAACCGCGGCGATGTCACCCGGAGTACCGGCGATCGCAGTGGGCCTTCCCGGCATCGGAACGGCACTCAGTTCGGGGGCGCCGCTACCACCCGACGGTCATCTCTTCATGATCATCGGCGGCACGGCGGCGGCGTTTCCCGAGACCCTCTCTCTCGAGGATGCATTCACCGACGTCGGCATGCGGGTATGGAACGAGGGCTGGAACACCCAACCCTCCCACCACATGGCCGACTGTCTCGCGCGCGCCGGCAAGCACGAGGGTCCCGTGATGAAGTTCGACACCTCGAAGCTCGATGCGTGGTTGGACGCGTTCAAGAAGGGCTCGGCGGCGCTGCGCAAGCCGGTCGCCCCGGTGATCGTGTTGCGCGACGGACAATTCGATGACGGGCCCTGCCCCACGTCCTGGCAGCTCGGCTACATCGAGGCGATCAAAGCCCTCGGTGGTGATATCACCGAGACGGTGTACCCCTCCTGCGATCACTTCGCACTCCCGAGCCACTCGATCGATCATGCTCGCGAGTGGCTCGCCGAGAAATTCTGAATCGATTCGTTTCAGAGGGAATCGGCGACCGCCTCCCGCTCAGAGTCACCGAAACCCCACCCAAAGCCTCCGCCGAGGAAATAACCGGAAAAAAGTTTCCGGTGTTGAGATTCGCCAGATAAGGTTCGGACATGATTCCGGGCGATACGAGCCACCACCACGTGCGCTCCCAGGGTGGCGATGGACATCGCCCGGGCGGCGCCGACGCGGCGAGCGCCTGCTGCCTCGGTCGCTCTCTTCTCCCGGTCGGCATGCGCAACCCGGACGCCGCATGCCGACCGGGAACTTCCTCTTCAACCTTCTGAACTCGGCGCTCCCTCGATGACCCGTTCTCACTCAACTGCGGCGTTAGCCACCAAGCATGGGAAGGAAGCGATCTTCGCTCCCCTTCTGGCACCCCTCGACATCGACGTGGTGGTGAGCGATCTCGACACCGACATGTTCGGAACCTTTGCCGGTGAGATCGAACGTACCGGCACTCCGCACGACGTCGTCGTGGCCAAAGCGCGCGCCGCGGCGTCCGTGTCGCACACTCGATTCGGTCTTGCGTCGGAGGGAAGTTTCGGTCCCCACGCGTCGGTCCCATTCGTGATGGTCGACCGGGAACTGGTCGCCTGGATCGATACCGAGCACGACCACGTGATCGTCGAACACGCCACTGCGCTCTCAAATGTTCCCCCTGCTACAACACTCCGAGCGATCGAGGAGGCTGACGCACTCGCCATCCAAGAGCGATTTCCCGATCAGGCCGCGATCGTCATCCATCTCGGAGAACAACGCACCGTCGTCGCCAAAGCGATCACTGATACTTCGATGCTGCGTGAGGCAGTCACACGAGCGTTCGCTCTCGGCGAAGGTTCCATCGTCGTCGAGCCCGATCTTCGTGCTCACCTCTGCCCCGATCGCCGTGAGGTCATCGCAACCGCGGTTCAACGTCTCGCCGATCGGCTGGCCACCGCCTGTCCCGACTGTGCCGCTCCCGGGTACGGCTCGTTGAGGACCGAGCCCGGACTCGTGTGCGGACTCTGTGGACTCCCCACGACACAACCGAGTGCTGACGTCTTCGGCTGCACCCGCTGTCAGATCGAACGACGGGTCGAGAGGAACGGCACCGCCGACCCGACATACTGCGACCGCTGCAACCCCTGAAACGGAAAGGTTCACAATGAAGAACGACGCCACCCGTGTGTGCATAGTGGGGACTGCACGACAGACCTGGAGAGAGGCCGAAACGAATCCTGAACCACTGGACATGTGGGAACACGTGGCACGAGCGGCGATCGACGACGTGAACACCCGCGCCGATGTTGCCGCCGAACTCGACGAACTCTCCATCGTTCACTGTCAATCCTGGGACTACGACAATCCCGTCGCTCGGCTCGGTGCTCGACTCGGCCGGACCGACATCAGGGGCAGCATCTCACTGCTCGCCGGAACCTCACCCCAACGCATGCTCGACGAGGCTGCCAGTGCCATGGTTCGAGGGGAGATCTCGACGGCGCTCGTCGTTGGCGCCGAAGCCCAGGCAACGCTTCGCCGCTTCGCCGCCGAAGGAACCCAACCGGCGTGGTCCTTCCCCAATCCCACCCCTGAACGGGTCCAGGACATGCTCGCCGAGTGGTATCTGCCCACGGAGCTTCGCCATGGCATCCTCCCTGCATGGCTGACATTCGCACTGCTCGGACAGGCGCGGTGGGCCGCACGCGGTGGCACTGCCGCCGATCGCGACGCAATGTTCACTCGCCTCTCGCGCTGCAGTGAGGTGGCCGCAGCGTCGCCTCATGCGTGGTTTCCTACCGCACATAGCGCGGAGCGTCTCGCATCGACCCGCGACGCGAATCGACCCATCGCGACACCGTTCACCAAACTCTCAACTGCGTTTCCCAACGTCGACATGGCCGCAGCAAACCTGCTTGTGACCGAGGAAACCGCCGATCGTTGGGGTGTAACCGAGGACCGACGGGTCTATCTGCGCGGATGGGGGTTCGCTCGCGACGCGTCGCATATCGGTGCCCGAGTGGATCTCACAACATCGCCCGCCATGCGAGCCGCAACGAATGCCGCGCTGGAAATGGCCGGACTCGAACGAGACGATCTCGACGCCTTCGACTTCTACAGCTGTTTCGGAACGGCAATCGATTTCGCCTGCGATGCGAACGGGATCGGTCTCGACGATCCTCGTCCTATCTCTCTCACTGGCGCACTCCCCTACCACGGTGGACCAGGCTCCAACTACATGGGTCACTCGATCAGCGCGATGGTTGAAGGAATCCGCGCCGGTTCGTTCAGCTCGGCGATGGTGACGGGCGTGGGTATGCACATGACGAAACACGTCGCCGGAGTGTGGTCCGTCGATCGTGGCGACCGCGGACCTTCGTCCGACTCCGATCCCCAGCGAGCGGTGCTCGACGATGTCGAGGCACCGATGATTCGTGATGAAGTGGACGGCACGGCTCGTGTCGACGCTGCGTCCGCGCTGCACGATCGTGATGGAACACCAACGTCGGTCGTCGCCATCTGCACACTGCCCGACAACTCTCGTTGCTATGCCATGAGCACCGACGGTGTCGTCATCGACGCGGTGCTCTCCGGCGAATGGGTGGGGGTCACCGCCACACTGCGACCCGATGGTGAGGGTCGCAATCTGCTTCTTTTTTGACGCCTCCGTCGGCACCGTTCATTCGGATTCGAACACAGATCAGCCCCGAGCATGGAGGACCTGCGGAGTTGCTTCCCTCAGGTCGCATCCTCTCGTGAGTGGACCACCGTCCAGGGCAAATAGACGTATTCAGATTCGTATGTTACATTTCCTGAAAAGCCCGGCCGCCGGGGGCCCATGATGAGGAGCAAGCACGGATGGACGCTGACGTACTCAAGAACCTCACGGATCCTGCCGTGCTGTTCTTCTTCTTGGGAGTGGCCATCGGTCTGATCCGGTCCAACCTCGAGATCCCGGCGCCCGTCGCCAAGTTCCTCTCGCTCTACCTCTTGATGGCGCTCGGCTTCAAGGGAGGCCAAGCACTCGCCGACGCCGGATTATCCGGCGAGGGCGTGAAAGTGATCGGCGCAGCGATCGTGCTCGCTCTCGTCATTCCCGTTATCTGGTTCCTCGTGCTGCGCAAACGAATCGATGCTTTCGATGCTGCGGCCATCGCCGCAACGTACGGGTCGGTCAGTGCCGTCACCTTCGTGACGGCGTCGCAGTTTCTCGCCTCACGCGGCGACGAAGCTGGCGGCCACATGACTGTGGCGATGGTCCTGATGGAATCCCCCGCCATCATCATGGCCGTGCTCCTCGCTACTTGGGTTCGCGCTCGACTGAATGCAACAACGTCCACAGCACATCAACCAGTGGTGACCTCCGCGCGCGCTGACCTCGCAATCATCGACTCGCGCACTCTGGTCCCTGAAGCACCACATCCCGCCGGTGAACGTGGTCCGGAGGAGGGCGTTGAATCTTCCGAGCCGCCAATATCAATCAAGGAAGTCTTCCGTGAAGCATTCACCGATGGGGTCAACCTTCTCCTCATTGGCTCAATGGTGGTGGGCTTCATTAGCGGTCCTGCCGGCGGCGAAGCGATGGCCCCCTTCGTCAACGGGCTCTTCAAGGGACTCCTCGCCTTCTTCCTCCTCGAGATGGGTCTGCTGGTCGCCCGCCGCCTTCGGGAGGTGCGAGATGTTGGTCCATTCCTCATCGCCTTCGGAGTCCTCGTCCCATTCATCAATGCCGCGCTCGCTCTGACAATTGGATGGGCGCTGCAAATATCTGTAGGCGATCTGACATTGCTCGCCGTACTTGCGGCGAGCGGAAGCTACATCGTCGTCCCCGCTGTCGTCCGCTACGCAATTCCCGAAGCGACGCCGAGTCGGTATCTCACTCTTGCCCTAGGAATCACGTTTCCTGTGAATATCACGATCGGCATTCCGGCCTACTACGCCATCGCGTCCGCGATCGCCAACTGAAGTTTCGTGGCCGATCGGCGCAAGTGCAGTTGTTCATTGCGTTGGATCTTGGATGAACATCCGTCGCAACTAGAGGATCGTGACCGAGGAGCGCACAGGATCGAAACGGCTGTGCTCCGGAGCGAGTTCGGTGACGAGGAGATCGATCTCGCTCCAACGAAGTGCCACGACAGGAGCACCTTCTTGGAGTTTCGAACTGTCCACTCCCACCACGACGTTTGCGGCACACCAGAGGATGACGGCATCGTAACGGAATGAACCGGCGACGGATCCGACGATCAGGATTCCGCGCGATCCATCACGACATTCGGCGGTGGTTCCCAAGCGAGCATGTTGATGAATCGAATCTCCAATCGAGCCCAGCTGCCGCTGTCTCTCGGCCCGATCGAGGCGACCACACTCGGAAACGGCCTGGCACAAGGCATCGCTCTGGGATGGTTCACCGATGTCGGTGACGCCCGACGTGCACTTCGATCCGACAACTGACGGCGGAGGACCTCAGACGACAGCGACGTCGAGTCGACCTCAGGATCATTCCAAGAACCCGTTCGCCACACTCGGAGGAACATCGAGTCCTTGGAGGTGGTCAAGTAGAAGGTTGTGGTCGGCGGCGGCGTACAGCACTTCGACCGCTCGCGCCGCCAACGAAAGCTCCAAACGGAGAGACGAATCGTCGATGTCCACGTCCAGCAACTCGCGAATCCGTCGAAGACGGTAGGTGAGCGTGCTGCGGTGGATCACAAGCACCTCGGCGAGTTGGTTCAATGAACCATTCCGACGAAGGTAGGCATCGAGAGTCCGGACGAGCTCGGACCCATGGTCATGGTCATACGAGATGAGCGGTCCGAGCGTCTCGATCACGAACTCCTCGAGTTGGGCCCATTGCCCGTCCAGCGAGAAGAGCCGAAACACTCCGAGGTCCCGATAGCTGATCATTCGGGACCCGCGAGCAACCTGCGAGAACGAAAGGGCGAGACCCGCCTCCTTCACCGCCTCGCCAAGGTCGTACCCATCGGGTCTCGGTGCGCTCAGACCGATCCAGCGACGCCCACCAGTGGAGACGTCATCGAGCGCGTCCAGAATCGCTTCGGGGTTCGCCCCGCCGCTGAGCACGACCGCGATCGATGACCCCCACGGCGCCACGAGCGCGTCGTGACCCGACCGCCTCACCGCCAGACGCACCTGACTCGCCGAGAGGCAACTCTGGCCATCGGCAAGGAGTCCGACTCGGTGGATCTGGGCGAGATCGTGCCCCACCACCGACGCCAACATCGAGATTCGTTGTCGATCAGTTCCCAAGAGCATCAACAACGCGAGTTCCTCTGCCGCCTGAGAATGCTCATGAATCGTCGATTCCTCGAGGCACAGTTCGAATGCCGTGAGCGCGACGATCTCGTTCATCAGTTGTCGACCCTCGCCATCGAGTTGGTGTTCGTCAACCTGAACGCACAACACATAACCGGCTGGAGTCGGGATCCGTTGACAGAGCCATTCTCCGACCCTCATCGTTCGGCTGGTAGGCGGCAGGTGCGCCTTGGAGAGAGCCAGCCCATTCCCCGTCGCCGTTCCGGCGATGCGACCCCCGTTGGCATCCATCACGATGGTCGGCCAGCCCGTCTGCTCGTTCAGAAGTGATGCTGCTGCCTCGAGACTCGACTGCGTCTCGTACCGTCGTCCGAGCTCCGCCGTGAGCGCCATCAACGTTTCGCCAAACTGCCCATCATCAAGATCGTCCTCCTCAGAGGTGTCCCTGTCTGAATCCGCACCGATTCTCGCGACCGCCATCACATCAATCCCCTTGTTCCAGCGACTGCTCCGCCAAGTCGGATAACGGGCATCATCATGGGAAACCAGTTTTCCTCCCAATATTTTCCCACGAGAACCTGGACAAGTCGCAACTCAAATATCGCAGGACAACTGCAATGCGGGTGCCATTCAGTAGCGGCTACGCCCGTGAACGTCAATCGATCATCGGACTCATGCAATCAGTCGCGAGGGCCGCATCCCGTGCTCGACAGCGAGACTCACCAACTCCAGTGATGAATGCGTGTTGAGTTTCCGCGAGATGTTCTTCACATGAGTCCGAAATGTGTGTCGGGAGATATAGAGGACTGCTGCGGCTGAATCCGTCGATCGTCCGTTCACCAACTCCTGGACAACATCGAGCTCACGTGTCGAGAGTGCCGAAAGTGGATTTCGGTCCTGAACGAACGCCAGACCGATGGATGGAACGGTCGCCGACTCAGATGAAGGGCATGTGTTGTTTTCCATGGTCGAACAATGTCCGACATCGCCATCGCACGTCATCAGACAAACCCCATGAAATAGGTCGTCAAACTCAGTTCATCCTGCATCAGTCACGATGAGTGAGGTCAACCGAACCGCAACCGTTCCGTCGGTAATGGCGCCGATGCTGAACAATCCCTGCTCATCCACGCTGGTCTGGACCGATGCGATCTCAACCCCGTCGATGTCGACAGCAACCACGTTTCCCGAAAGCGAGACCTGAAGAAGCTGCTCTGGTGAATTCGAAGGA
>CAZMJK010000075.1:7831-8089 GCA_964566555.1 uncultured Bifidobacterium sp.
GTCGCGCCGTCGATGTCAGTTCGTTCCACTGATCATCTCGCTTCTCTCGGATGCGGACTTGCGATCGCCCCACCGCAACCTCGATCCGATCACCACCGTTCTCCCGAAGTCGCATCACCACTGTTGCGCCTTGGTCAATTCCGCTCACCTGCGTCGAGACGAGTTGATCGAGATAGGGAACGGCACTCCAGTAGGAGGTTCGGCAAGAGGTCATCCCCTTCCCCTCGATCACGAGCACATTTCCCGAGACCGTGCACT
>CAZMJK010000076.1:0-2638 GCA_964566555.1 uncultured Bifidobacterium sp.
TGGATGTTCGGGTTCCAACGGCGCTTGGTTCGGCGATGCGAGTGGCTTACCGCCATACCGAACGATGGGTGCTTGCCGCACACCTCGCACACAGCTGCCATGACTACACGCTCCGGGACGTCAGAAGAATCGAACGCCGAATCGTAGCAGTGCGCCCCGAAACCCCCAATTCGACGGTGAGCCGGTGGAAACAGCGCCTTTTCGGTCCGCCTCGGCCCGGTGCCGGGGGCATCGGTAGTCTCTCGGCCGATGTCGATCGCCACCAGCCTGACCGCCGATGACCTCCGGGACCTGATCCGCGGCTACGCCGATGTGCTGGCCGCGCACCGGGAGACCATCAATCGGTTGAACGTCTATCCCGTGCCCGACGGCGATACGGGAACGAACATGGCGCTCACCTTGGCGTCGGTCGTGTCCGAGTTGGACGGAGCCGGTTCCGATCTCGAGGCCACGTGTCAGGCGATCTCCCACGGGTCGCTCATGGGGGCGCGAGGGAATTCGGGAGTGATCCTCTCGCAGATCCTCCGCGGACTTTCCGCCGAGTTCCGATCGGCCGAGGTGATCGATGGCGCGACGTTCGCGACGGCACTCGACTCGGCGGCGACGGCGGCCTACGGCGCGGTGATGAAACCTGTCGAGGGCACCATTCTCACGGTGGTTCGCGTTGCGGCCGAGGGAGGCCGGGCTGCGGCTGACGCCGGCGCGGATCTTCTCGGCGTGCTCGAGGCGGCGCACGCGTCCGGTTCCGATGCGTTGTCCCGCACGCCCGAGATGCTGCAGGTGCTGGCCGATGCCGGTGTCGTCGATTCCGGCGGCACGGGACTTATGCTGTTTTTCGACGTTGCGCTGAACATCGTGTGCGGTCGTCCGATCCCCGAGGCCGAAGTGGATCCCTCCGGAGCGTCGGCCGAGTTCCTCCAGGCATTCGACGCCGCCCACGGAGATGGATCGCACGATGGCTCGCTCGCCGGGCTCCGTTACGAGGTTATGTATTTCCTCGAGGACCCCGATGAAGCGATCCAGGGATTCAAGGACGTGTGGGCGACGCTCGGCGATTCGATCGTGGTGGTCGGCGGCGATGGCATCTGGAACTGTCACATCCACACCGACGACATCGGCGCGACGATCGAAGCCGCAGTGGAGATCGGTCGTCCCCGTTCGATTCGCGTGACGGATCTTCTCGAAGAGGTCGAAGAGGAGCGATGGGTTCGCGAAGCCGAGCCGATGGCGCCGGAACCGGCGACGACCCACGACCCGGTGCCGTGCGCAGTTGTCGCAGTGTCGGTGGGCGATGGGATTCGCCGCATCTTCCATTCACTCGGGGTGCAGGTCATCGTCACCGGGGGTCAGACGATGAACCCTTCGACGGCACAACTCCTCGAGGCGGTGGAAGCGGCGCCGGCGGATGACGTCGTGTTGCTGCCCAACAACAAGAACATCATCCCTGTTGCCGAGCAGGTCGACGCGATGACCACGAAGAACGTGAGAGTCGTGCCGACTCGGGGCGTTGCCGAAGGGTTCGCCTCGTTGTTGGCCTATGACCCGGAGGGCTCGGCGTCCACCAATGCCGACGCCATGACCGAGGCCGCGGCACATGTCGTCGCCGGTGAACTCACGCGCGCCGTGCGCGACTCCAGCAGTGACGCGGGGCCGATCAGTGAGGGCGATTGGCTCGGTATCGCTCGAGAAGGAATCGTGGCGATCGACCCCGATCTTTCCGAAGCGGCAGCGGGACTCCTCAACCACATCGTCACCGAGGATCACGAGATCGTGACCATCATCGAGGGCGAAGGCGCGACCCCGGCAGTGACCCGACACCTCGAAGTGTGGGTGCACGACAATCGGCCGGAGTGCGATGTCGAGATCCATCACGGAGGACAGCCGCTCTATCCGTACCTCTTCGGTATCGAATAGTTCGAGTCTCGTGTCCCGACGACTGGCTCAGCTCGCCAAACTGCCGGTGAGTGAACTCAATGGGGTCGGCGCAACGAAATCGGCGGCGTTGGGGAAGATGGGCATCCGCACGGTGCTCGATGTTCTGACCCATTACCCGCGTCGATACATCGATCGAACGAAGGAGGCGAAGATCGCCGACCTCGAAGTCGGCGAAGAGGCGGCGATCTTCGTGACGGTCAAGCGTTCTTCGTCGCGGCGCACCGGCAAGGGGCGGTCGATGGTGATCGTGACGGTCACCGACGGCACGGCCTCGATGGACGTGACGTTCTTCGGCCAACCCTTTCGCGAGAAGCAACTGCAGCCGGGAATGGATGCTGTGCTCTTCGGGAAACTCGAACTCTTCGGCGGAAAGCGCAAGATGACCAATCCGGTGGTCGACCTGATCGGGAACCGGACCGGCCGGATCCTTCCGGTCTACGGACAATCGGAGAAGGCGGGCGTCGCGTCGTGGGACATCGCCCGATTCTGCGAGGAGACGCTTCGTCGGGCAGGGGAGTTCGCCGAGCCGCTCGATGAGGAGCTCCTCGATCAGCTCGACCTCGTTGCTCGCACCGAAGCGTTTCGCGCGATCCACATGCCCGAGTCGATGGCCGAAGCGGCGGCTGCTCGACGACGGTTGGTGTTCGACGAGTTGCTGAGGGTGCAGATCGAACTCGTCCGTACCAAGCGCGAACTCGAAGAG
>CAZMJK010000076.1:2648-7699 GCA_964566555.1 uncultured Bifidobacterium sp.
CGGTGGGAATCGCCCACAGCCTCGGTCCCGGTGGTGGTCCGCTGGTGCAGCGATTCCACGAGGTGCTCCCATATGAACTGACCGGAGCCCAAGCACGGACCATCGCGGAGATCAACGAGGACTTGGCGAAGGGTCATCCGATGCACCGACTGCTCCAAGGCGATGTGGGCGCCGGGAAAACGGTGGTCGCCGTCAGTGCGATGTTGGTCGCGGTGCAGGGCGGCCATCAGGCTGCGTTGATGGCGCCTACCGAGGTGCTCGCCGAGCAACACCATCTCGGCATCCGGCATCTCCTCGAAGGTTTCACCGTTCCCGATACCGACGAGGGGAATCTCTTCGGTGGAGCGGGGATGGATCGGTCGCTGCGCGTCGTGCTGCTCACCAACCGAACGAGTGCTGCCGATCGCCGCAAGATCCTCGAAGACATGGAGACCGGAAACGTCGACATCGTGATCGGAACACATTCGTTGATCTCCGAGGGCATCGAGTTCCGATCGCTCGGGGTGGTGGTGATCGACGAACAGCATCGATTCGGGGTCGAACAACGAGCGGCGTTGCGGAACAAGGGCGCAGGTGACGCCGTTCCCGATGTTCTGGTGATGACGGCGACCCCGATCCCGCGCACCGCAGCGATGACGGTGTACGGAGATCTCGACGTCTCAGTGCTCGATGAACTCCCGCCGGGTCGAACGCCGATCGACACACGCTGGGCACGGAACGAATTCGACGAATTCGAGGTCTGGCAGCAGGTTCGCGATGAGATCGCGAGCGGACGTCAGGCCTACGTGGTGTGTCCCCTCATTGACGAGAGCGAGAAACTCGAGGTTCGCTCTGCTCAGGAGACGTTCGACGAGTTGAGCAACGGAGAACTCGCCGGACTTCGAGTGGGGCTCCTGCACGGACGATTGAAGGCGGACGAGAAGGACGAGGTGATGTCGCGCTTCAGGTCCGGCGAACTGGACGTTCTCGTCTCGACCACGGTGATCGAAGTGGGCGTCGATGTTCCGAACGCCACGGTGATGGTGATCCTCGACGCGACACGGTTCGGGATCGCGCAACTCCATCAATTGCGAGGTCGCGTTGGTCGGGGGGCGGCCAAGTCCTATTGCTGGCTCGTGGGTGAGTCGACCACTTCCGATGGCGAAGCTCGCCTGGAGGCGCTCGTTCGCAGTACCGACGGATTCGAATTGGCCGAAGTCGATCTCGACCTTCGAGGCGAAGGCACCATCATGGGAGAGCGTCAGAAGGGTCGGAACGATCTGAAACTGGCGTCGTTGCGTCGAGATCGGGAGTGGGTCGTGACCGCGAGGGAAGTGGCGATCGGCATCCTCGATGCCGACCCGGGGTTGGTGCGACACGAGTTGCTGGCCGAAGAGGTCGATCTCTTCCTCAAGGCCGATGACGTCGAGTTTCTGATGAAGAGCTGAGCGAAACTCCATAGGATCGGGCGATGACCACCTTCGTACTCACTCACGGCGCCTTCCACGGCGGTTGGTGTTTCGCTCCGCTCGTCGCCGAACTGGATCGTCGGGGCTTGGCCTCCGCCCTCGTCGAGCTCCCCCTGACGGATCTGACCGAAGATGCGGCGGCAGTGACGGCGGTGCTCGATTCGGTCGACGGCCCCGTCGTCCTTCTCGGCCATTCCTACGGTGGAGCGGTCATCACCGTGGCCGGGAATCATCCATCGGTGGAACATCTCGTGTACCTCACCGCTCTCGGCCCCGACGAGGGTGAGCTGGGAAGCGGCGGGCCGATGACGATCGGTGAACACTTCCTCACCACGATGCGCGTCGGTGACGACGGCGTTCCGTTCATCGACCCCGACTCGGCGGCGCAGATCTTCTATCCCGACATCGATCCGGTCGAGGCGCAGAAATGGGCCGACAACCTTCGACCGGGGAACACCGGTGGAGCGGTGGTGGTCGAGAAGGCGGCATGGCGATCGACGCCGAGCAGCTATGTCGTGTGCACCGACGACCCGATCCTGCTCGTCGATGGCCAGCGCGCGGTCGCGGCACGGATGGGCGCCAACGTCTTCGAGATCCCGGGTGACCACTCGCCGATGGTGGCCAGGCCGGTCGAGTTGGCCGACATCCTCGCGACACTCGTCAAGTAGGTCGCGTCACTCCGTCGTTGCCGGTCGACTCGTTCGGGGCCGTGGGGTCCGGAGTTTCCCGGTGCCATCGATCGATCCGCTGTAGATCAATTCGAAGTCGCGTTCGGTGAACCGAAGGACGCCATCGAGGCCACGCGACATGACGTCGTGGTAGACGCCGAGGAGTTCGGTGACGGCTCCATCCTTGTGCCATTGCCGTTCGCGGATCTGCCAGTGGGCCGAGGCCGAGTTTCCGTCGAGAGGGGAGATCTCTCCGTTGAGTACTTCTTGGATGCACTGCCGATAGGCGGGTCGAATCCGCTGGAACGTTTCGGTGATGGCGGAACGTCCTTCGATGATGCCGTCACCGGGGATGAGCCAGCGAGCATCCTCGTTCCAGGTCTGTCCGAACTCGACGACGTCTGCACGAAGCACGGCGTCGCAATAACGACCGATCAGGTTGTGGACGTCGGCGTTGATGCCCATCGCGCGACCGTAGCGTCAGTACCGATCGTCATCGTCACTGGGATCGCCGAGCACGATGTCGAATCGCTCGTTGCAATCGGGGCAGCGATAGGCGACGACGTCTCCGGGTTCCCAGCCGTCCTCGGGCGGATACGACAGTGGTTGAAGTGTCCCTCCGCAGTCGACGCACGTCATTCCGAGTTCGGCATCCATCGCTACAGGGTACGGTCGCCGTCATGAGGGTCGTGGCCGGTACCGCCCGAGGACGCAGATTGGTGGCTCCCGAAGGGAGGGACACCCGACCGACCCTCGATCGCGTGCGTGAAGCGATGTTCAACTCGCTCGTGAGTCTCGACGCGATCGAAGGTGCGCGGGTCCTTGACCTCTTCGCCGGTTCGGGTGCGTTGGGAATCGAAGCCCTTTCGCGTGGGGCTGATTTCTGCGTCTTCGTCGATCATGGTCGTGATGCCCGGCGAGCGATCAGCACCAATCTGGAGACCACCGGATTCGTCGATCGGTCGAGCGTCGTTGCCCAAGACGTGCTTGCGTGGTTGCAGCATGCGTCGTCGGGAGCCACGGTCGACTCCTTCGATCTCGTCCTGATCGACCCTCCCTACTCGGTCGATGACGACGTCTGGGCGCACGTGCTCGACGGTGTCGGTCGGCTCGCCCGCGGTGGTGTCGTGGTTGTCGAATCGGCCCGTGAGATTGCGGTTCCGGCTGGTTGGGATGCACGAAAGGAGAAGTGGTACGGGGGTACGCTCGTAAGCGTCCTGCTGCCCCCCGACAGTCCGGAGTCTCCGTGACCCGAGTGCTCTATCCGGGATCGTTCGACCCGATCCATAACGGTCACCTCGAGATCGTTGCGACCGCGTCGCGACTGTTCGACGAAGTCATCGTCGCGGCGATGCGGAATCCGCAGAAGGGCGAGCCGCTCTTCACGCTAGACGAGCGACGGGAGATGCTCGAGGAGTCGGTGTCGCATCTGCCCAACGTCAGAGTGACGATGTTCGCGTCACTCGTGGTCGATCTGGCTAAGGAGATGGGGGCGGACTTCATCGTCAAGGGTCTTCGGGCAGTCTCCGATTTCGAGAGTGAGCTCCAGATGGCGCAGATGAATCAGAAGATCTCGGGAGTGGACACGTTGTTCATCCCGTCGGCATCGGGCAACTCGTTCCTTGCGTCCAAATTGTTGCGAGAGATCACCCGCTTCGGCGGCGACGTCACCGCCATGGTGCCGCCGGCTGTCGCCCAACGACTTCAGGAGAAGTACGGATCGTGAGTCACTACGACAATCCCGCATTCGACGATCACGACATCGATATCGATCTCACGCCGCCGCCCGTCGGAGCGCAGTACCACCCGGCCGAGACCGAGGACGTCTTGCTCACGTTGCGCGACATGATCGAGAACGCGCGTGACGTTCCGCTCTCGGCATCGTCGATGATCTCGAAGGACGAGGTGCTCGTCCTCATCGACGAGGCGCTCGAGTCGCTTCCGGAGGAGCTTCGGGCGGCCCGTTGGCTGCTCAAGGAACGGGAGGAGTTTCTCGCCCGTACCCGCCACGAGGCCGACGACATCATCGATCAGGCTCGCACCCGCGCCGAGCGAATGGTGCAGCGAACCGAGGTCGTGAAGGCGGCAGAGCAACGGGCGTACGACATCGTCGATGCCGCTCAGGCCGATGCCCGACGACTTCGACACGAGGTCGAGGACTTCTGCGACCAGAAGCTCGCGAGCTTCGAGATCGTCCTTGAACGCACTCAGAAACTCGTCGGAGCCGGCCGCGCCAAGTTGCAGGGAACCAATCTCCTGGCGGAAGCCGCGGCGGCGGCCGAACACGGCGTCGAAGGACCGCCCGCCGACGACGTCGCCGTTGCGGCGGCGTCGGAGGATTTCAGTGCCCTGCCGACTCAACCTTCGGTCTACGACGAGTTGTCCCAACTCGCCGACGCGCCGGCGTTGTACGACGGCGATGGGATGGTGGCGACCGAACCCGATCGATGGGACGAGGGCGCGCTCCCGTTCGACGAGGAGTACGACGCCTACGACGAACGGCCGAGACTCACCGTGGTCGATGATCGGTATGCCGACCTTCCGCCGCCTCCTTCGTCGAACCACCCGACCCAAACCATTCGCGACGCCGCCGCGAACTTCTTCGATCAGGATCTCGCGTAGTCGATGACCTACCGGCCATTGGTGGTCGGCATCGCCGATCTTCGTCGACACCCGGGCACACGCCGTCAGTTCACCGAATCGGTGGTGCTCGACAACCTCGGGATCTCCGCATCGAGCGTTCCCGAGGGCGAAGCCGTCGATGTCGATCTCGAACTCGAGACGCTGAGCAACGGGTTGGTCGCCACGGGAACGATCTCCACCCCTTGGGTGGGGGAGTGTCGCCGATGCCTGCAATCGGTCACCGGGCGATCGGTGGCACAGATCCGCGAGATCTTCGAGCCCCGACCGGTCGAGGGCGAGACCTATGCCATGG
>CAZMJK010000076.1:7709-7984 GCA_964566555.1 uncultured Bifidobacterium sp.
CATGGCCGAGGACACCGTGAATCTCGAGCCCATGGTGCGCGATGCCGTGCTGTTGGCCCTTCCGCTGGCCCCGCTCTGCGACGAGGAATGCCGAGGTCCGGCTCCCGAAACGTTCCCAACCGGTCGTGCTCCCGAGGGCGACCCCGACGGTGAAGGGGCCGACGCCGGACCCCTCTCCGATCCGCGCTGGGCGGCGCTGGCGGAACTGGACTTCGAACCGGACGGGTCCGGCGAGTAGAGTCTCTCGTCTGCCCGGGGCATCCCCCGGTCCCGCG
>CAZMJK010000077.1:0-7759 GCA_964566555.1 uncultured Bifidobacterium sp.
CGCGGAAGTCGATGACCTTCTCGTCGAGTTGCCGATGGATCAACTCGATCTGCGAAAGCAGTTCCGCAGCGGAGAGTTCGCCCTCCGACGACATCGGGGCCGCGTCGGGCGCTTCTTCGGCGGCGAGGCGGGGTTCGCCAGTCTGACGACGCTCGCGTTTGAGGGCCTGCTTCGCCTTCTTGTTCCGGTCCCGCTGGAGCTTGTCGAAACTCGTTCGTTGTGCACCCATGGGGCGCTCCTTTGTTGAACCGAGACGGATGGGCCGGCTCGACGCTACCGGCTGGCAGCGTGGCGGTCGTGCACGGTCAGCGGTCATGGGCCACATCGAGGCGACGACCCCTCTCCGCCGCTGGCTAGGGTTCGACTGCGACCGAGGGGGGAACGTGTCATTCATCATCGTCGAGAAGCCGGTACCGACCGTCACCGTCATCACGCTCAACCGGCCTGAGCGGATGAACGCCATGGCGTTCGATGTGATGCTGCCCTTGAAGGAGCAGCTCGAGTCGGTCTCCCATGACAACGAGACTCGAGCCGTCATCATCACCGGAGCGGGCGAAGGTTTCTGCTCTGGAGCCGATCAGAAGGTCTCCGGAACCATTCCCCATATCGACGGGCTCACTCCGACGGTGATCGCCCAGCGGGCCGGGAAACTCCTCGACGACATCATCCTCGGGATTCAGGACATGCCCCAGCCGGTGATCGCCGCGGTCAACGGGGCCGCGATCGGGGGTGGCCTCTGTCTCGCGGCTGCATGCGATATCCGCATTGCGTCACCCGAGGCCTATTTCCGCGCGGCCGGCATCAACAACGGGTTGACCGCCACCGAACTCGGGCTGAGCTTCATCCTTCCCCGGATCATCGGCGCCGGCCGATCGAGTGAACTGATGTTGACGGGCCGAGATATGGGGATCCAAGAGGCAGAGTCCGCAGGGCTCGTCTCGCGGGTCGTGCCCCGTTCGGAATTGTTGCCGACGGCGGTTGAGATCGCCGAGCAGATCGCCTCGCTGAGTCGTGTCGGTATCGAACTCACGAAGAAGATGATTCTCGCCGGGCTGGAGTCGACGAGCTTCCGCTCCCACATGCGCAACGAGATGACGGCCCAGCTCTACGTCCGGTTGACGACGAAGAACTGGGACGAGTCCGTCGCGGCACGATCGGAAGGGCGAAAGCCGATCTTCCGGGATTGACCTCAGAGGTCGGCGAACAGACGGTGCATCCAATCCGGAACTCGGGTCGCTCGACCATCGGGATCGATCACACCGTGCACGGTCGCCGCTAACGCGCAGATGTCGTCGTCGATCGTGAGCAGATAGTCCATCTGGAACGTTGCTCCCTTCATCGATGCGACCCGAGTGTGAACGATGACGAGCTCATCGAATCGTGCCGAGCGGCGGTAGTTGGTGAAGAGTTCCAGCACGGCGAAATCGAAGCCCTGAGCGCGGATATCGGGGTAGGGGGTCCCGATCGAGCGCAGAAGAGCGACGCGTGCCTCCTCGAGCCACGCAACATACGAAGAATGATGGGCCACGCCCATCGCGTCGGTCTCGGCGAATCGCACCCGGACCGGGTGTGACGCGCTGTACGAGCCGGGGTCTTTCGAGATGTCGAGTGAGATTCGCATTGGTCGGCCTAGTTGCGCGGCACGTCGATCCAGGGGAGATCCTTATCGGTCCGAGGTTCGCCGGGGAGGCCCAGGACTCGTTCGCCGAGGATGTTGCGCTGGATCTCCGAAGTGCCGCCCTCGATCGAATTCGCACGGGAGCGAAGGAACATCTTGCGCGATGTCCCTGGGGGACCGGTGAGACCGATGTGCTCGGAACGTTGCATCGTGTAGTCGTAGTCGACGAGCGCCTTGGCTCCCAGTAACTCGACGCAGAACTCGTAGATGTCCTTGTTGACCTCAGCGAACTGCAACTTGGCGATCGAACCCTCCGGACCGGGGTTCCCTTTGCGTCGGTTCTGCGAGGCGCGGATGTTGGTCAGTCTGAGGACCTCTGCATCGATCCACAACTTCATCAATCGATCTCGCATCACCGGACTTCGTTCGGTGGATTCTTCGGTCCACAGGCGAACTGCTTCGGCGATCGCACCGGAACCGCGCTGGGGGGTTCCGCCGCCTCCGCCACCGATCGTCGTGCGTTCGTTGGCGAGAGTCGTCATCGAGACGCGCCATCCCTCGCCGACGTCACCGATGCGATCGCGGTCGGGGAGACGGACCTCGGTGAGATAGACCTCGTTGAACTCCGCCTCTCCGGTCATCTGGCGAAGGGGGCGGACCTCGACGCCGGGAGCATGCATATCGAGCGCGAAGTAGGTCAGACCCTTGTGCTTCGGCGCGTTCGGATCCGTTCGAGCCACGAGCATCCCGCGATCGGCGATGTGGGCGAGTGTGTTCCAGACTTTCTGGCCCGTGACCACCCACTCGTCACCGTCGCGCACGGCGCGGCACCCGAGGCCAGCGAGGTCGGATCCGGCTCCGGGCTCGGAGAACAACTGGCACCATGCGTCCTCACCGGTGAAGATCCGTCGCAACAGCGATGCACACTGTTCATCGGTGCCATGGGTCGCAATCGTGGGACCGGCCATGGTGAGTCCGAAGAAGAAGCGGATCGACGCGGCAGGGGCACCGGCCTCGCGAAGTCGTCGATCGATCTCACGCTGGGCCGAGGGCGCGAGTCCGAGTCCACCTCGGCCAACCGGGAAATGGACCCACGCGAGGCCCAGGTCGTACTGGCGACCCCGGAAGGTGATCTCGTCGGTGGTGGTCGGATCCAGTTCGGTGAGCAGGGTGGAGAGCCGCTGTTCGACCAGTGCGATGTCGTCGGAGTCCATCCCGTGAGGCTACGCAGCATTGGAGCGCGGCGCCGCGCCCTCCGTTCGCTCGCCCCGTGCGTCGCCTTCGGTCCTCGTCGCTCGGTCGAGCCGGTACTATCTCGGCTCGTTGGCCGGGAATGCACCGGCCCTGAGACCGACGAGAGGGTAACCATGGTCGAGGTGCAGTTCGACGACATCGACGCAATCAATGCGCTCGCCAGCGAGGAATTCGGCGAGTGGGGTGAGTCGATCGAGGTGACGCAGCAGATGATCAACGATTTCGCCGAACTGACGGGTGACCGTCAGTGGATCCACATCGATGTCGAGCGTTCGATCAAGGAGAGCCCGTTCGGCGGTCCCGTCGCCCACGGCTTCCTGACCCTGAGTCTCATGCCCAAGCTCGCGACGTTCCCGGTCGCCATTCGCGGGAACGGGAGTGCGGTCAACTACGGCGCCGAGGGACTTCGCTTCCTTTCGCCCGTCCCGGCTGGGTCGAAGGTGCATGCTCGCTCTCGCGTGGTGAAGGCCGAAGCGAAGCCGAAGGGAACGCTCATCACCACCGAGGCCGAGATCGCGGCCGAGGGGTCGGATCGACCGGCGTTGCTCTACAAGATGCAGGTGCTGTACACGCCACCCCGCTGAATCATGACGCCCATGGGCGTGAACCGGACGTGAGACTGAGCCCCGCTGCGAACGCAGTGGGGCTCAGTTCGTTGTGGACGCTCTCGACTTGGCGGCGATCAATTGCGGAGCCAGCCAATCGGCGACAACGGGCAATTGATCCTGTCGGATGTGCACACCATCGGCGCGAATCGACTTGTCCTTCGAGCCGCCGGTCGGTCCGAGGAAGCCCGGGTAGTCGATGACCACGGAACGGGGGAGTCCCTCGACCATCGGCAGCACGATGTCGTTCATGCGATCGATGCGGTCGGGTGAGTTGAACTCACTCTTGCGATCGAGGTGTGCGGAGATGAGCCAGACCACCGTCGTGTCGTGGCCGGAGAGGATGTCGAGCGCCTCCCGGTATTCCGATTGAAGGAAGGCGTCATAGGTTGGGTCTCCCGGCCGGAGCCACTCGTCGCCGAGTTGCGGCACCTTCCGGTCGATGGAGTCCCACGGGCTGGCATAGCCCAGCACGACATCAGGTCGATAGAGATCGATCGCTGACACCCACGAGACGACCCCGGCACTCGGGACGAGTCGGGGGTCCACCGGGTCGGCCCACGTGGCGCAGACGTCGCCCATCGGACCGGGTCCCTCCTCGTATCGCTTCTCGCCACCGCGAGTTGTTCCACACCCGAGATGAGCCTCGTTGAAGACCATGATCTTGCCCGGATGCCCGGCACACCAGTCCGCCAGGGCGAGTCCGAGCTGATACATCACCGAATCGCCGACGACGAGGATGCGCGTCGGATCGCTGCCGGGGGGCGCGACGCATTCCTTTCCCTCGCCCAACGCGATGGGTGTCACTCCCTGTTCCTGCAGCGCCAACGGGTTATCCGCCGCTGAGGCTCTCGGCGCCCGAACGGTATTGGCGTAGAGAAGCAGGGCGAGTGTGAGAATGAGCCCACCAGCGACGGCGGTGGCGAATTTCCAGCCCTTCCACCGACCCTTGAGGAACGGCTTCTCGAGGTATCGATAGCTCAGTCCGGCAATGAGGAAGGTCAAGCCGAACCCCAGAATCATGTCGCGAGCGGAGTTGAATCCGGGCTTGTCTGGAGAGCGATCGCTGTCGACGACGATGAAGACCAGCCAGTGGTACAGGTACAGACCGAACCCCAACCGACCACACCACATCAGGAATCGGTTGGTGTAGAGCCAGTGCATCCAGCCGGTCTTGGCCGAACCGGCGCGGGTCATGAAGACGGCCATGACAGCGCAGAGGAAGAATCCGCCGTAATCGAACATCCACGCCGTGTTCTCGCTGATCGTGAACATCATGATCGCGAACCCGATGAACGAGATCAGGCCGAAGAACTGTGTGAACCAGATGCCCCAGCGAGTCTTGGGTTGACCCCAGCGATCGCAGATCGACGCGAGAGCGATACCGAGGAGGAGGGCATAGGCGCGAGTGTCGGTCCCGTAATAGGCGCGAGAAAGCGTGCTGGGGTCCGACGACTTGTAGACGATGGACATCCAGATCGCAGAGGCGATGGCTCCGCCGATCGAGAGGATGGCCAGCCATTGTCGCCCGATCCAGCGCATGCAGAGGATGAGGAAGAACGGTGCGAAGAGGTAGAACTGCTCTTCGATCGCGAACGACCAGACGTGTCGGAACGGTTGTGGGTTCGAATACTGACCGGCGTCGAAGTAGTTGGCGTGGGAGAAGATCTCCTTCCAGTTCGCCATCCACCCGATTCCGGCCGTCGTTCCTGCGGTCCATTTGGAGATCTGGGCCGGATCGATGAGGAACGCGGTGGCGAATGCGACGGCGATGAAGCACACGATCAGTGCCGGCATCAGTCGCCGCGCTCGGCGGGCCGCATAGGCCCTGACGTTGAATCCTCCGGTCCGATCCCATTCGTTCAAGGCGAGCGAGACAATGAGGTAGCTGGAGAACACGAAGAACAGATCGAGGGCGATCATGCCCCCGGGGATCCACTTCGGGGCGAAGTGGTACATGAGTGGTCCCGCGAGCACGAAGATCCCGCGCATACCGTCGAGAGCGGGCATGTGGTCGAGCTTGCGGACCTGTTCGACGGCCTGACCGTCGATGGGGCCATCATCGATCACTGCGGTGGCGATGGCAGCCGCGATGGGGTCGGTGCCGGCGTCATCGTCCATCGATGCCGAATCACCCTTCGTCAGTGTCATCTGCGTCGAAAACCCCTCTACTCCGCAGTTCTCGGAGCCGAGGGAGATTCTGTCACAGGGCCTTCCACGTTCTGGATCGCCTCGTCAGGGCATGGGTTCCTACGACGTCATACCTAGTCGGCTTCGAGTGGAGGCGGGCAGTTGGTCCAGTAGCCATGTCGCGGCGACCCGGGCACCGTCGACCGAGAAGTGCACGCCGTCGGGTCGCCATTCGATCCCGTCTCTTGTGGAGGTGAATCCTCCATCGCAGGTGATCGAGTGGAGATCGATGAGTGTGATCGTGGAGTTGGGGAAGTTCGCGGTGAACTCGTCGACGGCTTGGCGCTGGAGTTCGGTGAGGCGTTCCGCTCGCCGCGGGTCGTGCTGGGGGCCGGCGGAGAGGCCGGGCGAGGGCGCGAAGCACGGTACGGTGAACAGCACGACCTCAGCGCCGCCCGACGAGAGCGTGGCCAGCGATTCGGCGACTGCGTCGAGGTAGTGGCGGTCGAATTCCTCGTCGCCGGGGGCGACAGGGCCGTCTCCCCAGTCTCGCGCATAGAGATCCCATGCTCCGACCAGCAGCATCGCCACGTCGGGCTGGTGCGTCGAGATGAGTTGCGACCAGTAGTCGTTGTGATCGGGGCATTCGGATCCGATCGGGTTCCAGTGACCGTCGAAACTCAAGGCACGCGGGGAGGTCAGCAGTGCGCATCCCAGCTCACCGGCACCGACGAAGGTGATGGCGGGATCGAAGGTCTGGCGTATCCCGTTGTCGAGTGTGATCGCCACCGAATCGCCGGCGATGAGCAGGACCGGCGCATCGGGAGTTCTCGGTATCGCGAGGACTCGCTCTCGTTGCTGTGCTTGTTCCCCACTCCCACCGGTGGGGATCGTCGAGCCCAGTGACGGTGCGGCGAGAACGGCGATGGTCACCGCGATCGCGCCGACGCCGAGCCACCCGATCCCGAAGCGAGCGACGCCGAGTTGGGAATGACGGAACCAGCGTTCGATCGCCTCCATCGAGATCCAGGCGAGGAGGAAGGTCAGAAGGAGTCGAACGGCGATGCCGATGAGTCGCCCCGATGTGGTGTCGGCGACGTGGAGTCGGGAATCGGTCACGAAGACTCGCACCGGCCAATGCCAGAGATAGAGCGCGTAGGAGAGGAATCCGATTCGGCGCAGGATCGGGTGTGACATCGCCCGAGCGACGAACGTGTCGCCCGACGCAAGGATGATGACGCCGAGCGAGATCACGGCGAACGCGACGAAGCCTCCTCGGTACATCCACCGATCCGAATCGCTCACGACGAACAACGCCGCAGCGAGGAGTGATACGCCGATGATGCCGGGTGCGATCATGCGACGGCCGGTGGGGCGAACGTGCCACGCGAACATCGCCCCGAGTGCACCGATCAGGAGGGAGAACGCCCGAGTGTCGGTGCCGTAGTAACTGCGGGAGGGATCGCCGTCGCCGAGGAAGTACACCATGAGACCGATGCTGCTGACGGCGGCGATCGCGGTGACGGCGATCAGGAGTCGTCGGCTCCTTCGAATGCAGGCGAGTACCACGAGAGGCCAGAGAAGGTAGAACTGCTCCTCGATCGCCAGTGACCACAGGTGTTGCAGTGGTGAAAGCGACCCGAACTGATCGAAATAACTGTGTTGTTGGGCGATCAGGTTCCAATTCGAGACGTACAGAAGTGCTGAGAGAACACCGCCGGTCAAGTCGCGGCGTTGATCCACGGTGCCGATGATCGCTGTTGCAACGACGACCGCGAGCAGGAGCGCGGCGAGAGCAGGAAGAAGTCGTCGGGCCCTTCGGTTCCAGAACGAGCGGAGGGAGACCGACCCCGTGGTCCGGCGCTCGTCGAGGAGGAGCCCGGTGATGAGGAATCCGGAGAGGACAAAGAAGAGGTCCACGCCGAGGAAGCCGCCCGAGAGTTCGACGTTCGGCTCGTGGTAGGCCATCACGGCCAAGACGGCGACGGCGCGCAGGCCATCGAGTCCCGGGCGCCATCGGCGTTCCCCCGCAGAGTGCTGGGTCTCGGGCGCGGAATCAGTTTCCTGAGGCGCCATCGATCTCCATCCGTTCAGCTCCCTCGTCCATTCTGGCATGGGGATTTGCTGTGATTCGTGCGGGCACGAACCTGCA